>JARGOI010000365.1 GCA_029212275.1 Thalassolituus sp. | reverse complement strand
TCTTCTGTTTCTGGAACGGAATCGGCCAAGCTGGCCAAATCCATATCCTCACCAAGACCCTCCACCATTTCCATCGCTTCGGACGAATCACTTTGGTACGCCAAACCAAGACGGCGTTCAAAATCATCATCGGACAACACCATCAATTGAAATGGCGAGGCGATATGACGCTGAACTTCTAATAACGCCTGCGCACTTAAGCCTTCGCGATGCAATAACCGTAACTGATCATTTTGACGTTCAATCAACACACCAAAACGCTTTGCAAAACCAAATGGAAGACGAACATTAACCAAACCTCCCATCAAACTCATGGCATCTTCTTCAGAATCTTGCGCATCCAAGGCATCAGATGCCTTTGGGCTAAGCTCTTCAGATAAGATGTCTTCATCATTGGTATTGATATCAAGATCACTGAGATCATCAACAGACATTTTGATTTCGGTATCGGACATAACTCACTCTGATGATGTTTAATATGGATTGTTTAATGTCAGGTGCTTAGTTCAAAGTACTTAACATGCGCACTTAGTATCAGCCCCTTGGCTTTAAGCATTTGTTTTTTGTCGCATACATTGCTGACATTACGTTTAGACATAAAAACGTAATAATACTCCGAACAGTGCTTAATTCGAACTACGCCCTACGCCGCGATAAATATAACCGCTGGCTTTAAGGCTTTGAGGGTCGTACTGGTTACGCCCATCAATAATAATCTTTTTATTTAACAACTTGGCCATGGCATTAAAGTCTGGCTGACGAAAGGGTTTCCACTCCGTCATTAACACCAAGGCATCTGCATCAGCAACGGCTTCATACTGATGATCACAAAGGGATAATTGCCCCCGCTCAAACCATTCTGGCGGCAGCTGCTTAGGTAATAAATCCATTGCCATAGGATCATACGCAGTTACGACCGCACCAGCATCCATCAACTGACCAATCAATACAATTGCAGGAGCGCCTTCTACGCTGGCGGTGCCAGGGCGGAAAGATAACCCCCAAATACCTATATGGCAGCCTTTCAAGTCACCAAACAAATCAGCCAACTGATTATATGCCCATATTCCTTGTTGGTGGTTACGCTCGGTAATTGCATTTAACACCACAGGATCGAGACCATGCTGCTTTGCGTTTTCGGCTATTGTACATACGTCATGTTGTAGGTGCGCACCACCATAACCCACGCCAGGATATAAATAAGAATAGCCGATTCGCGAGTCTGCCCCCAAACCACGGCGAACATTTTCTATATCCACACCCATTTTCTCGGCAATAACGGCCAATTCGTTCATTAGAGACACGCGCGCAGCCAACATGATATTGGTCGCAAACCTTGCCATTTCGGCATCTCGGATACCCATATAAACCAGCTTATCTTGTTGACGCGTAAAAGGGCTGAATAATTCCGTCATCTTAGCTCGCGCATTATAACTGTCGGAACCTATGATAATTCGGTCAGGGTGCATAAAGTCATTAATCGCTCCACCTTCGCGCAAGAAGTCGGGGTTAGCAACCAAGTCAATTATAAAATCAACATTACGCAACGCGACAGCTTGCGAGATAAACTGGATAAGCTCATCACCGCCACCCACATGAACGGGTGATTTATTAATCACCACCAGATCACGCTCTGCCGCTGCTACGATGCGATCAGCAAGATTAAATAAATCGGGTCGTCCTGCACTGATGTCTCGATAAGCAATAATAATTACATCGCTTTGCTTAACCGCAGCTTCAAATTGATCTGAAAATGACAAGCGTCCAGCCGCTACATTGCTTGCCACCATTGGTTGTAAGCCAGGCTCTGGCATTGCTGTGAGCTGCTTATATTGAGTCTCATCGGCATGGTAGTGTGTGACAAGATTGCCCATTTCGGCAAAACAAGCAGAGGTAACAAGCGCTGCGTAGTTGCAGCCAATAACAAAAACTTTCACAGTAAATCCCTAATTCCATTTATCTAACAAATATCTAAGTGTCATTCTGTTGCAACGTGCGACGACACCGCTCAATAATGAAAAAATGCGTTGACGCTCATCAAATTTCACAATATGACATTAATCTAACAGCAAGCGCTAAACACCTGATTTTATTAGTTTATTCTAGTTACCTTACTGCAATGTGACAAAATAACAAAAAAATCACACGCCAACACCTTTAAATGCAAAAAACCCGGCATGGCCGGGTTTTTATCTAGCAAGACTTGCGAATGTAAACGGCTAAAATCTTATAGATTAAAGCGCTGCATCCAAGGCGGGGACTGCATCAAACAAATCCGCAACCAAACCATAGTCTGCTACTTGGAAGATTGGCGCTTCTTCGTCTTTGTTGATAGCAACAATGACTTTAGAGTCTTTCATGCCCGCCAAGTGCTGAATCGCACCAGAAATACCGACAGCAATATAAAGATCTGGCGCAACAATCTTACCTGTTTGACCAACCTGCATGTCATTGGGAACGAAACCAGCATCTACTGCAGCACGCGAGGCGCCAACAGCCGCACCAATTTTGTCCGCAACTTTGTAGAGCATTTCAAAGTTGTCGCCATTGCCCATGCCGCGACCACCAGAAATTACTACTGAAGCGGCTGTTAGGTCTGGACGATCAGAAACAGCCAGCTCTTCGCCTACAAAAGAAGCCGTATCATTAACTTTAACGATATCGATGGCTTCTTTGGCTGCTGAACCGCCTTCTGCTGCAGCGTCGAATGCGGTTCCACGAACCGTCATAACCTTGATGGAATCAGACGATTGTACAGTCGCAATGGCGTTACCCGCATAAATAGGACGCACAAACGTATCGGCAGATTCGACACCGATCACGTCTGAAATCATATTCACGTCAAGCAAGGCGGCAGCACGTGGTAGAAAATCTTTACCTGTGGTCGTACTAGCGGCAAGAATATGGGTATAGTTTTTACCCAACTCAGCAACCAATTCACCCATGCTTTCAGCCATCTGATATTCGTATACAGAATTATCGGCAACCAACACTTTGCTAACGCCTGCAATGGCCACTGCAGAATCTGCAACAGCGCCGCAGTTGCTTCCCGCAACCAGTACGTCAATGTCACCACCAATGGCTTGAGCGGCTTTAACAACACTGAGCGAAACCGCCTTAAGAGTGGCGTTATCGTGTTCTGCGATTACTAAAATAGACATGACAC
>JARGOI010000364.1 GCA_029212275.1 Thalassolituus sp. | reverse complement strand
ATTCGGCCCTTAGAAAACTTCTCACGGGCGAGTTGCTTTTTATGATCACTTTTACGCAATAAGACATAGAAGGCTCCGGCACCACCATGATGTGGTTGTGCGGTATGGAAGGCTTGCACGTCTTGCAATTGCTCCAACCAAAATACCAAGTAGCTTTTTAACACCCCAGGGTCTTCTTGGTTGCGATCGCCTTTGCCGGGCATGATCAAAATACTGCGAATATCAGCGTTCAGACAGTCGCTTACAAAGCGATATACTTCGCGTCGAGCCTCCTCGACACTGCGACGATGCAGGTCGAGTCGTGCTTCGCTCTCGTATTTTCCTAGACGGAGTTTGCGAAAAACGCCGTCCTGAATGCCCGGACGTTTGTATCCCAGCACATCATGCGGTCCCACTCTCGGCACATCGCTACTGCGTAAATGATTCACGTCATGCTTAACAAACTTAGCCATGGCTGCTGCTTGTCTTATCTTGGGGTCACCGATAACGGTGTCTTTTTTTATCGTTACCTTTTCGGGTAATTCGAGGCGTTGCACGCCCTGCATTTCTTGCAGAAAAAGGTCTTCGAGATCGTCGCTCATGTCGCCCTCCTTTTGGACAGAAATGCGCAGATTAAGGTGTGACAATTCTTTGCAGAATTGAACACAAGTTTCGCGCCAAAGGACTAGTATAAACGTTATCGCAGTTCACTGGCCTCCCGGACAGGTGTAAAAGTATGAAAAACTTATTCTCGTTGTTTACCGCTTCTCGTTCTCTAAACGCCATTGCTTTGAGTGTGCTGCTTACCACGACCCAAGCGTGGGCGGGTGATCAAAACACTCGGCGTGTGGCGTGGGATGATTCGCTCAATTTGAGTGAACAGCAGGAAGAACAGATTGAAGAAATTGAAAATCGCTATCGCAATAACTTTCGCGACTTAATGTCGTCCGATGATCGCAACGGACTGATGAAAAAGAAACATGAGTTACATCAGCAAATGCGCGACGAAATTCATTCGGTGTTAAACGAAGAACAAAAGGCGGTAGCGTTGCAACAAATGCAAGATCGCCGCGAGCAAGTTCAGCAAAAACACGTCAAAAAGTTACAACGAATGCTCGACTTGAGTGACGAACAGAGTCAAGCGCTACAAGCGCAGTTGTTGGAGAGATCTCCAGCAGCCTGGCCTATGGACAAAGAACAAATGGAAGGTGACCGCAAACACTTTAAGCAAGTGATGCAGGCGGTCTTGAACGAAGATCAATTGCAACGCTGGCAGTCAATGCATGAAGAGAACAAGAAAAAGTGGCGAAATCATGGCGAGGAGCAGTTACCTGAATTCGATCCCGCGCAGTAGCGATAGTTAATCGATATCACTGTACTTAGATATAAAGGGTATTTAGGAACAAAGGATATCTAGAAAAATAAGATATCTAGAAACAAAAGATATATAGGAAAAAGACCTGCCATGTTAATGATGACAGGCCTTTTTTATTCGCTTTCAAACGTCATTAGCGACGATCTTTCAATAACATCGCTATATCCCCGAACCGTTTATGGTTCAAAAAGCTTGTTTGTATTTAGAACCCATAAACCAAGGTAATGCCAAACTCAGTGTCTGTGTTCTCTGAACTCGCAGGCACCTTATCGACATACTTAACATTGTAGGTAATCTTGGTCGCTAGATTCCCAGCAACTTGGCTTTGTAAGCCAGTTTCAGATTTGTAAATTGAGTTGTCGGCACCCAACTCCGCAGTAAAGTTTTCGATAAAGCTGACACCTTCGCGGATGGTCCAATCAATGTTGGCGGCCAAACGTGCGATAGTATCACGCTGAATTTCGCCAGTGTCTTCCAGTTTGTCACGACGCACACCTGGACCTACCTCAGCGTTAAACTGTAAGTTATCCTGTTGAATAATGCGGTGACCATAACTCGCTGAGAAAACAGTTTGATAGGTATAACCACTAAAACGAGCACGTTCTTGCTCGGCAACTAGGGCAAGGTAAGAGCGTTCGGTGAAGTTTCGGTCAAACTGTAACAGGCCGCTGTAAGTCTCTTTCGAGACGACATCATCTTCTTTACTGGTCAGTGCGCTTAAACGAAGGGCAGAGTCCCATACGTCGCCTTTATGTTTCGCAGCAACGCCAGCATTGATGCTTTGTGTGTCAGTGTTACCTGATGTGAATATGGTTCCCAGTTCTGCTGAGCCATTCCAAGCACCATCGTCAACAGCCCAAGCTGTCGGGGATAAAATCAATGCGGCAACCAGTGCGTTGCGTTTAAACATAAGATCCTCTCTATTCAGTCTATCAATGTAATGTAAGTATTTTGAACGTAGTTTGACCACCCACCGGCAGTCTTTTGAGATTCGGTGGCAGGGTACTACGATAAATAAACTCTTTGGAAGTTCTTATTTTTAGATCGGCTGATAGCATAAAACAGGATTAACTATACTGATTAGGCCAACTCTGCATAGAAAAACAGCGATAGGATGAGCTGAGAAATATGGATTTCGAGAGAATTGGGCTATTTGGGAATTTTGCCTCGTAAGGTGCCTAAACATGCGTCTTTCAGCATTATCCAGTCGCACGCTAAGCTGTAAAACGGATAACTAAACGTTGCTGGTCTGTTTTTTTCGATAAAAAAATGACCAACCCAAGCGCAGCCATAGCCAACAACCAATACCAGTGGCAACCATGTCCAGCTGGCGGTAAATAAAATGTAAATCAGTAACGAAAGTGCCGATAACGAGCCAATGTAATGCAGAACACGTGAACGAACATCGCGGTGCTCGCTTAGGTAGTAGGGGTAAAAGTCTGCCAAACGTTGAAATTTCTGTTCGTCAGCTGGATTGGCTGCTGCGCTTTTAGTTTCTGACTTCTTGTTCATGATGATGCCTCAATACGTCTGATGTAGCTTCAAGCAAATGACGTTTGTTTTGACAGTCCGCAAGAAGTAACAATGAGATAGTAAGCGTTAAGCCTCACCTTTTCAAAATAGGAATTTCTTTGCGAGTTTTAAGACACCACTGAATTATCCAGAGGTGCCTTAATAATCGTTGTGGTTCATTTCTAATTGTTCGAGGTCGTAACTGGTCAGACCCATGTGATACAGTATTTTGTCACCATACTCTTGCCACTCATGGTCTTCTTCTTGCCCGCCCAACACCTTGTAGTCACCGCAAATACGTTCTGCCATTTTGAGAATGGCCATCAGTG
>JARGOI010000363.1 GCA_029212275.1 Thalassolituus sp. | reverse complement strand
CATGCATTATTAATTACATGGGGGTGAGCGATGTTGCCCAAGACGCCGATGGCGTAACCGTAACCGTGCAAAATTATGCCCCTATCACCAAAAATGGAGAGAGCGCCAAAGATGGAGAGGACGCTAAAGCTAGTGAGTCAGTTCTAGATGAGCCCGGCGAAACCTACCAAATACGTGCGAAGTGCGTAGTGAATGCCACCGGTGCTTGGGCCAATCAGTTTGATAAAGCCGACGGCAAAGATGCGCCGAATATTCGTCCGGCCCGAGGCAGTCATATCGTCATCGACAGTAAAAAACTGCCCATTGATGCCTCATTTACCGTGTTACACCCACGCGATAACCGTCCTATTTTCGTCTATCCCTGGTTAGGACGCACCGTGATTGGAACGACCGATTTAGATCATCCAGCGCTGGGCAATGCCGAAGTGGGTATGACTCAAGAAGAGCTTGATTATTTGCTCGAACTGACGGCTTGGCAGTTCCCAGATTTACAGTTGAAAGCGCAAGACGTGCTGGCCAGTTGGGCAGGCGTTAGGCCGCTTGTTGCTTCTGGGGGATTAAATTCTTCTGGTGAAAAACGCGATCATTCAGTGTGGCAAAATAAGCGTTTTATTTCGGTCAGTGGCGGCAAACTAACTACCTTTCGATACATTGCAAAAGACGTACTCGAACATGCCGAAGATTGGTTGGGAGAAGAGCTATCCAAATCCAAACGCGCTCAATATTTTGCTAAGGAAGAGATCGAAAAGGATTCCACCAATACGTCATCGTTAAGTGCTGCTTCTTCCCACTCTTCGCAACGTTTAAAAGGCCATTATGGCCCTGAGTTATCCTCCATGTTGCGTAATGCAAACCAAGATACGTTGGGTTGTGTCGCCGATACCGACATCTTGTGGCAAGAGCTTGTTTGGAGTGCCGGCCACGAAGCCGTTGTGCATTTAGATGACCTGATGCTGCGACGTTGTCGGTTAGGATTATTACTAACCGAAGGGGGTCTTCAGTTTGAAGATCAGCTTAAGACCTTATTGCAGCCAATTTTTGGCTGGAATGACAGTCAATGGCAGTCCGAAGTCGAGCGTTATCGCGATATTTGGCACCGTTACTATTGGTTACCAAGTCATGCCTAACTAATCCTGCAACGCTGAATATATTGTCTACACTTCAGGAAGGAATCATTTCTGGAGAGAAAAATATGGGCGGTATGTTAAGCAGTGTTGATGCTCGAACCCAGCTCGTCGGGCAAAATCGCCTAGAGTTATTGCTGTTTCATTTGGGCGGAAATCAACGCTTCGCAATAAACGTATTTAAAATTCAAGAAGTGATGCGTATGCCAAAGCTCACTCGCTTGCCTGATTGCCATCAAAGCGTTCGCGGTGTCTGTCATGTACGTGGTCATACCGTTCCGGTGGTTGACTTGCGTCACGCTATTCACATGGGTTCGCTGCAAGTTCCAGACGAAGAAGCGAATATCATCGTTACCGAATACAACATGACTGTACAAGCATTCTTGGTTGGCGGCGTTGATCGTATCGTCAACATGAATTGGAACGAGATTTTGCCACCTCCAAAAGGTGCTGGACGTCAGCATTATTTAACTGCGATTACGCGCATGGAAGAACGCATTGTCGAAATCATTGATGTCGAAAAAGTTCTTGCTGAAATAGCCCCGTACAATACCGAGTTACCGCCCGAGGTATACGACGAAGAGTTGCTTACTCAAGTATGCGGCAAAGATATTTTGATAGTCGATGACTCGTCCGTGGCCATTGCGCAAATGCGCACGGTACTGGCGCCGATGGGAATGAACATCATCGAAGCGCACAATGGCTTAGAAGCTTACCAACTGCTGATGCACTGGAAAGAAGAAGGTCGAGATATTAACAAGAATTTGGTGATGATCATTACTGATGCCGAAATGCCAGAAATGGACGGTTACATGCTGACCACCGAAATTCGTCGTGATCCAGAACTGAAAGATACCTTTATCGTTCTGCATACGTCACTTTCTGGCAACTTTAACCGCGCGATGGTAGAAAAAGTCGGCTGTAACGGCTTCTTATCGAAATTTGCGCCGCAAAATTTGGCCGAAGAAGTGCAACGTATTATTCGCGAGAAGCTAGAGAAGTTAGGCTAAAGAGTAATTGGCATAATCTGAATTCTTTCTAGCGTTCAAACCAGCCCGTCGTCTTATTCGCAAAATACACCAGCGATAACATGACGGGCACCTCAACCAATACGCCCACCACCGTGGCCAATGCGGCCCCTGAATGCAAACCAAACAATGACACTGCCATGGCTACCGCTAATTCAAAAAAGTTAGAGGTGCTGATCATGCACGCGGGCGCCGCAATGTTGTGCGGCAATTTAAGTTTCAAGGCAAAGAAATAGGCGATGGCGAAAATGCCGTACGTTTGAATCAGCAGCGGAATCGCAATTAACGCAATGACTTGTGGCTTGGCTATCAGCGTCTGCGCTTGAAAACCAAACAATAAAACGACCGTGGCCAGCAAACCCATCATAGAGAGTGGTTTTAATTGAGTAACAAAACGATCCACATTTTCTTCAGACGGAAAGCGGCTGCGCGTTAAAATGCCTGCGATTAACGGAAATACCACATACAAGCCAACAGACATTAATAACGTATTCCACGGCACTTCAATGTCGTTCACACCTAACAACAAGGCAGTGAGCGGGGCAAACGCAAAAATCATAATCACATCGTTGATGGACACTTGAACAAGCGTGTAACTTGCGTTGCCACGAGTCATTTGACTCCAGACAAATACCATCGCAGTGCAGGGTGCGACGCCTAATAACACCATCCCTGCGATATATTCATTGGCCGTTTGAGGGTCTATCCAGCCTGCAAAAAATACCTTGAAAAAGAGCCAACCTAACGCGGCCATCGTGAAGGGTTTAATCAGCCAATTGATGGTTAATGTTAATAGCAGTCCTCGCGGGTTGTTACCAACGTCTTTGATGGATGAGAAATTAATCTGAATCATCATTGGATAAATCATTAGCCAAATAAGCAGCGCAATCACAAAATTTACATGGGCGAATTCAAGCTGCGCAACGACAGCAAAAAAATCCGGTATTACCACGCCCAAGGCAACCCCTAGTAAAATACTTAGTCCTACCCAAAGCGATAAATAACGTTCAAACAATCCCATGCTGGTGTCCAATTAAAGTACGTT
>JARGOI010000362.1 GCA_029212275.1 Thalassolituus sp. | reverse complement strand
ACACGTGCACGGTCTAGCTCAAGTGCTTTCTTAAGACGCGTTTCCACTTCACGTTGGTTTTTGTTCGACATCATGTCGATGAAGTCGATGACTACCAAACCACCCATGTCACGCAAACGCAATTGGCGACCAATTTCATCGGCGGCTTCAAGGTTGGTGTTCAGTGCAGTGTCTTCAATGTCGGTGCCTTTGGTAGCACGCGCCGAGTTAATATCAATAGATACTAGAGCTTCGGTAGGATCGATAACGATCGAACCACCCGATGGCAACTTCACTTCACGTTGGAAGGCACTTTCGATTTGGCTTTCGATTTGATAACGGTTGAATAGGGGAACCGGATCATCATAACGCTTAAATTTGTTTTGATACTGCGGCATCACCTGCTGAACAAACGCGAGGGCTTCTTCATAGGCTTTATCGGTATCAATTAATACTTCGCCGATATCATGACGCAAGTAATCTCGTGTAGCACGGATGATAACGTTGCTTTCTTGCAGTAATAGGAAAGGAGCTTTGCGTTCTTCTGAGGCGCGGAAAATAGCGTCCCAAAGCTGCACAAGGTAATCCAAATCCGCTTGTAATTCTTCGCTGGTGCGACCGATGCCTGCAGTACGAACGATCACGCCCATCTTGTTAGGGACGGTGACGCCTTTCATCGCTTCGCGCAATTCGTTGCGTTCTTCGCCTTCGATACGACGCGAAATACCACCTGCACGAGGATTGTTTGGCATTAATACCAAATAACGTCCGGCTAGGCTGACTTGCGTTGTGAGGGCTGCACCTTTATTACCACGCTCTTCTTTGTCGACCTGAACAATAACTTCTTGGCCTTCACGAAGCACTTCTTTGATGTTGACGCGACCAGGTCCTGGATCTTTGCTGAAATATTCTCGAGAGATTTCTTTAAGCGGAAGGAAACCGTGACGCTCAGCGCCGAAGTCGACGAAAGCAGCTTCGAGACTGGGCTCGATGCGCGTGATTTTACCTTTATAAACATTCGATTTTTTCTGTTCACGTGAACCAGATTCGATGTCTAGGTCGTAGAGTTTTTGGCCATCTACAAGGGCAACGCGCAACTCTTCGGGTTGAGTGGCGTTAATTAGCATTCTTTTCATGCTGTACGTTTGCTCTGTGGGGCAACGTACCTGACTGGCAACGCAGGCCTGTCTGCTGTGTCTGTTCAGCAGCGAAGGTTCCAAAATAAGGCAGTTGGCGCTTATCTTGGTCGACTCCTATTAAGGATTCGAGAAAATTTTGTATCACATTCGCAGTGTTCATCACGGCCAACAGGCCGGTTATTACCAAAATTTTTATGGGTGCTTTGTTTGTTGGAGCGCGCGTTGCGTCTGCTGTCAACAACATCGGTGCCTCTTACTTATCGGACACCGACACCATGCATAATTTGATAATGCGAGATTGCCTGGCAAGTAGTTGCACGGGTTTATCTCACCGGGCGAAGTTATCTTCGCCGAATTCTATTCGCAGGAAGAGTTTTTACCATATAGCTTCTTCCTTTATACTCTTGGCCGCTTTGCGGCCTATTCGGATTCCGTGTTTCTGTGTCAGTTCTAAACTAGCGCTGTGTGGAACCCGAACTTGTTGAATATAGCAACATTGTTTTGATGCGGCAAACTCCGCGTTAATTATTTCGTATTTCTCTCTCACCGGATGCCGAGTTGTAGATGAGTTTCAAAGATTTTGATCCAGCCAAAGTATCCATGCTCACCATTGATGAAAATCACGATGGCCAGCGTGTCGATAATTTTTTGATCACCTTATTAAAAGGCGCACCACGCAGTTTGGTGTATCGCATTATTCGCAAAGGCGAAGTAAGGGTGAACCGCAAACGTGTTAAGGCCGACACGCGCATTGTCAGTGGTGATGAAATTCGTGTGCCGCCAGTTCGCTTAGCAGAAACGGGAGAGACTCCTGATGTGTCAAGCAACTTACAGGGGATTCTTGAGCACGCCATCGTGTTTGAAGATGAAGGCCTAATTGCCATCAATAAACCTCATGGCCTAGCAGTGCACGGTGGCAGTGGTGTGAGCTTAGGCTTAATAGAAGCGTTGCGTAAGATTCGCCCCGATCACAGCTTTTTAGAATTGGTGCATCGCTTAGACAGAGATACCTCCGGACTCATCTTGGTGGCCAAAAAGCGCGCGGTATTGACCGCATTGCAACGCATGCTGGTTGATAAGCAGGGAATTCGTAAGCGTTACTTGGCGCTGGTACATGGTCATTGGGATGCGAATGTTAAAGAGGTGAAATTACCGCTACTGCGCACAGAGCGAAAGTCTGGTGAGCGGATTGTGGTCGTCGATGAAGAAGGCAAAACCGCTCACACCCGCACTCAGTTGTTGGCGACCGGAGCGCAATATTCTTTATTGGTGGCCGAGCCAGTGACAGGGCGTACACATCAGATTCGTGTGCATACATTATCACAAGGCTCAGTCATTGCTGGGGATGTAAAATACAGCGACCCAATTGATGTCGAGCGTGATAAGAAAATGAATATACGTCGCTTATGTTTGCATGCGTGGCAACTGGATTTTCGTAATCCTCGTACAGGCGAACAAGTTCATTTGAAAGCCGATCCCGATAATGAGTTACGCCAAGCCTTCGCTGGTGCAGGCTGCGATTGTGAGGCTATCAAATGAGCAATCGAAAACCCAAATACGACTTAATTATTTTTGATTGGGATGGCACGCTGGCGGATTCTACTGGGCGCATCGTCGACA
Source organism: Thalassolituus sp. (assembly GCA_029212275.1). Classification (GTDB taxonomy): domain Bacteria; phylum Pseudomonadota; class Gammaproteobacteria; order Pseudomonadales; family Oceanobacteraceae; genus Thalassolituus. The sequence goes on along the minus strand of JARGOI010000362.1, from coordinate 459 downwards.
GCATGCACGTTGCTGGCGCCGCGTGCGACTTGCCCAAGCTGGGCGATGACCAAGTAAAGAATATTATCGGCCTAGGATTACCAGAAGCCATTCGAATGTTATGGCCTGATATTAATGAAACACAAATGCCGACACTGCATTCTGCGTATGCTCAACACTTCGTACACGACAGTCAGGTGCCTATGGGGTTATTTGACGGTGCCGAAGGTATGCTTGATCAGTTAGTGTTAAGCCGAAAGCTAGCCGTAGCGACGGGAAAGAGCCGCAAAGGATTGGATCGAATATTGGATGACCTTCAGGCTCGGCGTTGGTTTGCTGCCACTCGCTGCGCCGATGAGACCTTATCCAAGCCCAACCCGCTTATGTTGCAGCAACTGTTGGACGAATTGGGCGTCACGGTTGATTCAGCCATTATGATTGGTGACACCAGCTATGATTTAGACATGGCAGCCGCCATAG
>JARGOI010000361.1 GCA_029212275.1 Thalassolituus sp. | reverse complement strand
GGAAAGAGTACGAAATGGAAGTGGTGCGTGACAAAAATGACAACTGCATCATTATTTGTTCCATCGAAAACTTCGACGCCATGGGCGTGCACACGGGCGACTCTATCACCGTCGCGCCAGCGCAAACGCTAAGCGATCGCGAATACCAAATTATGCGTGACGCCTCGTTGGCGGTATTGCGTGAAATTGGTGTTGAAACCGGCGGTTCGAACGTACAGTTTGGTGTTAATCCCAAAGATGGCCGTATGGTCGTGATTGAGATGAACCCACGTGTATCACGCTCGTCAGCCTTAGCATCGAAAGCAACGGGCTTCCCGATTGCCAAAGTAGCGGCCAAGTTAGCGGTCGGTTACACACTGGATGAATTGCAAAACGATATTACTGGTGGCCGCACTCCAGCGTCGTTTGAGCCATCAATCGATTATGTAGTCACAAAAATCCCTCGTTTCACCTTCGAAAAATTCCCACAAGCCGATGGTCGTTTGACCACGCAGATGAAATCAGTGGGCGAAGTCATGGCGATTGGTCGCACCCAGCAAGAGTCGTTGCAAAAAGCATTGCGCGGATTAGAAGTAGGCGCGACAGGCTTTGATCCTAAAGTGGATTTGGCTGACCCAAATTCGCGCGATAAAATCATTTCAGAGTTGCGTACCCCAGGTGCTGATCGTATTTGGTATGTCGGTGATGCATTCCGTGCGGGCTTAAGCGTGGCTGAAATATATGAGCACTCGTTTATTGATCCTTGGTTCTTGGTGCAAATTGAAGACCTTATTAAAGAAGAAGCAAAAGTTGCGCAAAGCAGCTTAACCTCTCTTGATGCGGCACGTATGTTCGCGCTTAAGCGCAAAGGCTTTTCCGACGCGCGTTTGTCGGCGTTGATGGGCATTACCGAGAAATCATTACGTAAGCATCGCCAAAGGATGGGTGTTCGCCCGGTCTACAAACGTGTAGACACTTGTGCTGCTGAGTTTGCGACCGATACTGCGTACATGTACTCAACGTACGAAGAAGAGTGTGAATCGAATCCTACCGATCGTGAAAAAATTATTGTCTTAGGTGGCGGTCCGAACCGTATTGGTCAGGGGATTGAGTTTGATTATTGCTGTGTTCATGCAGCCTTAGCCGCTAAAGAAGAAGGTTACGAAGCCATTATGGTGAACTGTAACCCAGAAACCGTTTCGACCGATTACGACACGTCTGACCGCTTGTACTTCGAGCCAGTCACCCTAGAAGACGTGCTGGAAATCGTCGACAAAGAAAAACCGAAAGGTGTGATCGTGCAGTACGGTGGCCAAACGCCTCTGAAATTGGCGGAAGAACTTGAAGCTGCTGGTGTCCCCATTATTGGTACCTCACCAGAAGCCATTGACCGTGCCGAAGATCGTGAACGTTTCCAGCAAATGATCCAGCGTTTGGGTCTAAAGCAGCCAGTGAACGCCACGGTTACGTCTACCGATCAGGCTGTGATTAAAGCCGCTGAAATTGGATATCCGCTGGTGGTGCGTCCATCTTATGTTTTGGGCGGTCGTGCGATGGAAATCGTCAATAACGAAGCGTCGTTGCGTCGTTACATGACCGAAGCGGTAAAGGTGTCGAACGAATCGCCCGTATTGCTCGATTACTTCCTTGATCGTGCCATCGAAGTGGATATCGATGCCATCTGTGATGGCGAGCAAGTCGTTATTGGCGGCATTATGCAGCACATTGAGCAGGCTGGTATTCACTCTGGTGATTCTGCATGTTCGTTACCGCCTTACAGCTTGCCTGCAGACGTTCAAGATGAGATGCGTGCGCAAGTGGCAGCCATGGCACTAGAGCTCGGTGTAGTGGGGTTGATGAATACCCAGCTGGCATGGCAAGACGGTGAAATTTATGTGATTGAAGTGAACCCTCGTGCGTCACGAACTGTCCCATTTGTATCAAAGTGTATTGGTGTTTCCTTAGCTGCTGTTGCTGCCAAAGTGATGATGGGCAAAACACTGAAAGAGCTTGGTTTTACCAAAGAAATTGTACCTCCGTATTACTCGGTAAAAGAAGCGGTTTTCCCCTTTAATAAATTCCAAGGTGTTGATCCAATTCTCGGCCCAGAAATGAAGTCTACCGGGGAAGTAATGGGCGCAGCTAAAACCTTTGGTGAAGCGTTTTATAAAGCACAGCTAGGTGCCAGCGCTAATATTCCGCTTTCTGGCAGAGCATTCTTGTCAGTGCGTAATGCTGATAAAGAAGGTGTTGTGGCAGTGGGCCGTGCGCTTGTTGAGCAAGGTTTTAGCTTGGTTGGCACTGATGGTACTTGTCGTGTACTAGAAGCTGCAGGCGTGGCTTCGGAAACAGTGAATAAGGTAACGGAAGGTCGCCCGCACATCGTTGATATGATCAAAAATGATGAAATTGCCTTAATCGTCAATACCACCGATGGCCCGCAAGCCATTATTGATTCGGCTGATATTCGTCGCAGTGCGTTGCAGCATAAAGTGTATTACACCACGACCCTAGCCGGTGCTGAAGCGGTGGTAGAAGCGTTGCAGTCGGGCGGGTTGAACGATGTTCATCGCTTGCAAGATTTGCACGCTTCTATTTTGTAAAACACAATTTAGTAAGGCACAACTTAGTTAGTTATAGTTTTTAAATAAAAAAGAAATACTCAATAAATAACGTCACTTAAATTGCTAATTTAAGTGACGTTATTATTTAGATTCATTACGGCATACGCCAATTTATTTTTTGGAAGGGGAGTCGCATTATGCAAAAGTATCCCATGACGGTTGAAGGTGAAAAGGCTCTACGCGACGAGCTGAAGCAGCTCAAAACCATAGATCGCCCACGAGTAATTAAAGATATTGCTACAGCACGTGAACATGGTGACCTAAAAGAGAATGCTGAATATCACGCAGCACGTGAACAGCAGAGCTTTATGGAAGGTCGAATTCAAGACATCGAAGGTAAGTTGTCGAATGCGCAAGTGATTGATATCAAAAGTATCCCGAAAACGGGCAAAGTATTGTTTGGTACGACAATCACGATCATCAATTGTGAAACGGATGCTTCGGTGCAGTATCGTATTGTCGGTGAAGATGAAGCCGATATTAAGAATAATCGAATTTCTGTTTCTTCACCCATTGCCCGCGCTTTAATTGGCAAAGAAGAAGGCGATGTGGTTTCAATTAAAATACCCAGCGGTGTTGTTGAGTATGAAATTGAC
>JARGOI010000360.1 GCA_029212275.1 Thalassolituus sp. | reverse complement strand
AGAAGTAGAAACGATATCAGCGATTGTATGATATTTCTGATAAATCATAAGCAAAACATAAAACAAAAATGACGTAGTTGTTAGAACCAAAAGAACCTTACTTTTTGAAGACAAATACATGACAAACACAAGTGACAAGGCAGTATGGGTACTGTAATCGAGATCTAATAGAGGCCATATTTTAAAGTGATTATCAATTGCCATTAATGCATAGAGTATAACAATTGATAAAATAATTGAGCTAAGCTGAATTAAATTTTTTTTAAACCAAGCTTAAATATATCCCTCGCAAGCATCAGCACTGTAATTATAAATAAAGCTGGGATATAAGAATCAGCTATTACATCAAGTTGTTGATAAGTAGGCATCCTTTCCCTCAGCTATCACTGCTGCAAACGGCCGAGAGAAACGAGGACCATTCCACGATGGTTGACAGCCTTGTAATAAGTTTTTTTGTCCTGCTAAACCATTGTACATATTGATGCTCTCTTTTTTCGTTTATTTGTTGCTTAGTCAGGTTTCGAGATTTCTTGATTTTTGGATATTCAGCCTCACTTATTATTTCACGCCAATAGCCATTAGCGTTTTCTAACCCATTGATAAGTAGACCAAGGTCTCGATTTGAGTTTTTTAAGCATGCAGCAATAACTCGAAGTCTTTCTTTAATGGTTACTTTATCAAATGCATTTCTTATTTCCGCATGAGATTCACTAGGAAAATCTCTAGCAAGAATTCATTCCACATCTTCTTCAGTTATATTTGTTATAACTTGGCTCATATCACTTATAACATAAGTCTTCAGAGCGCCATCGAAGTGTCATATCCGTACCAAGTCATGACAGCAGCACCACTATCGTTGTAACTACAACTAGTCAGCGCCAACAGTACTTTGCCGTCGGTGGATACCGCAAGTCGACGGGTGTCGCCGTAACTGCAGGAAGCGGGATCAAACTTCAGTACTAACGCGTGAGTGTCCACGGAAAAAAGCTGAACCTCGAATCTGTTGGTCAGCAATGCATAGTAGTTGGAGGGCGAAAAGGCCGCACCACTGGGATAGGCACCAGTATTCCATTCGCCAAAAATAACGCTGGGATCATGGGAGGAAAAATCGTAAATGGTGTAGCCGGCACCATTACCGCCACCACAGGGCATCGCACCGTGTTCGCCGTCAGGTGACACCACAACATAGTCGCAATCCGATCCGCTGCCACCTGGATTTGAAGAGCCCTCCAGCGTAAACGTCTTATTAGCCACGTTGAAGAAATAGTTCTGATAGGAAGTGATCAGGCGATTGGTCGCGTCGTTATAAATAATGTTGTTTCCATTGATAGCAGCTTCGCTGACTGGCGTAGCAAAACGGCTATCCATTACAAATAGCTTGTTGCTACCCGCCACGAACAGATCGCCAGTTTGCGAAACGGCAACACTTTGCGCACCACCTGCCATGTAGATCTCGCTAACATTGCCAGTGGCCAGATCAATGCGACTTATCACTGAGGAGATGCTATGTGTCACGTAGAGCAGGTTGTTTTCCTCATCCAGTGCCATTTTGCGGGGCGTATTGCCGAGCTGATACTCAGCATGAGTCACACCATTAATAAGATCACGAATCAAAATTTTGTTTTGATTCATCTCGGTCAAGATAGAGTAGCCGTTGCACAGGGGCAGATAGTCACCGGTTGCGTTAAGCAAGTCGGTACCGCTACCGGTAATGGCGGAAGAACTGTCGCCCGGACATTGATCGAAACTGAGACCAGAATCTGTAAAGTCGGCACCTACGGTCGCGCTTTCGCCGGGAGACAGTGTCAGTGAGCAGGATTCGCCGCCGATACAATCGCCAGACCAAAGGTTGAAGTTATAACCCGGAGCGCCCACCGGCATGAGCTCGATGGTCTGAGTATTAATGGTATAGATTTTGACATCACATTCACCATGGCAGCTAACCTTTCCAAAGCGCTCAAGCACACTACCGTGACTCGAGCTGTTGATGGATACGATAAAATGGGGATCTTCGATAAACGCTAGGTCAACTGACATCGACTTGGTCTTGCGCGTGTCAAGCGTACAGGTGTTATTCAAAAAGCTGATACAGTTGAGGGCGGAATGCCAATCCGCTATGGAATAGTGTTCGGCTGGGACGACTTTAATACTGACATTCTCATTTAAGCTGTTGTCATTTGTGTATTCGCAGGTATCGCTGCAATTCAACACGGTGCCATTGACGCTGGTTGTGCCCATGCCACTAACGTTGAAATTCAAATGAGTCGTTGCAGTGGAGATGCTGCCGTTCATGGGGAAATCGTCCTCATGATCGTTAACTCCGTCATTGTCGTCATCGGGATCTGCGTTGTCGCCAATTCCATCATTGTCGGAATCCAGGGATTCAGTAGGATCACTTGGGAAGGCATCATTGATATCGAGTTCTCCGTCCCCGTCGCTATCTGTAGTCGACGGATTTGGATTGACCTGATAGTTAAATGTCAGATGAGTCGGGCTGCCCTGCAGATGATTGGTGCAGGCGGAGTCTGCACAGACGGAAATGGGGATGGATTCGGTGTGCAATCCCACCTCGAGTGTATCAGGGCTCACTGGGTAAAGAACCAGTTCGCCGTTATCGCCTTCGACATAAACGTCGGCGGAAGCAACCAACCTAGATTTTGAAATGTCTATAAAGGCATAAATGGTGCCCTCAACATCATCGACAGTGCCTTCGGCCGTGACGTAATTCGTTGACGGGGAGCCTTGGGTGCCAGTGAAGAACTTACTGGAGTCGAGCAGAGTAAAACTTCCTGAACTGTTACCACCGCCAGTACCGCCACCACCACAGGCAGTCAAAGAAACGTAAACCATAAAAATTAATGTGCGAACAAGCGTCTTCAAAGCAACCCCCAAACTTAAGCTGGCCTATTAAAATAATAACTACGGAGTGTCTTCCCAACTATCCTTAAAAGATAACGCCGTGCTCACCGGTAAATTAGGAGCACAGTGAGTAATTTATGATCTTGCCCCGATAAAACGGATGAGCTGACTACGGACTGAGCTGTCTACGGACAATCATCCCAAAGGTCTAGCAATAAAGTACCAGATTAGGCTTCTATTTCTAGTACTTTCGGGTGATGTTGCTCTAAATACTCCCCTGATACGATATAGGTAAATGCAAACATAGGAATTTGTTATGCCTAAGCCCAGAAAGGAACTCATC
>JARGOI010000359.1 GCA_029212275.1 Thalassolituus sp. | reverse complement strand
CTAGTTCTTGACGCTGTGGCTGCGGTTGGTACAAGGGTTCTTAACGCCTGATCAGCCTGCGAGATTAAGGTATCAAAAAATGAATAACGACGATCTGTGCTCATAAATATTCTCCTTTTGGCTATTTTACGTCATTGAGGCAGATTTAGCACGACCACTTTAATGGGCAATCAAAGGTGCTCTAGGTTATCCACCCTTTGTAATAATGTTTTTCTTCACCAAAAGTAAGCTAATGGCATCTCGAAGTTGTTTACCACTGGCGGGTTTAGCAATGATGTGGTCTATACTCACCGCACGGGCTTGTTTTTCGACGGTGCTGATACTAAACCCGGTAAGCATCAAACTTGCTGGACTGGGATCAATCAGCTGGTCAGTGCGAATTTTTTCTGCAAGCTGCAGGCCAGACATGATGGGCATGTCGTGATCAATGATAATGATATCAAATGGATTATTTTCCGCTATCTGAGCACGCATCATTGTTAATGCTTCTTTGCCACTGTAGGCGCTACTGGCTTTGACCCCCCAACGCCGTAATTGCTTTTCTAATACCAAGCGTAAAGCTGCATTGTCATCCACTATCAGTACGTGCAAGCCGTTTAAATTTTCTTCTTTTCGCAAACTTTCTAAACCTGCTTTAGATTCAGAGTGATCAACTTTTAATGGCAATAGTAACGTGATTGCCGCGCCACTAGTCTCTAAGTTTTCTATTTCAAAGTTGCCATTCATGGCGCGTATCAAAGCCCGTACAATAATAAGATTCCAAGCACGAGGCGTGTATTCATCTAGTATGAGTTGGCTATTTTGTAACATATGAAACAGGTTTCTTAATTCGCTTTGTTGAAAAACATTACCACTAATACGGATATGCAAGCGTACCCCATACGTCTCTAACCCTTGGTAATATGAGGCTGATAAAGCAAATTCACCGTATTCGGCGTAAGCCAGTATTCTTAATATCAGATTATGAATTAAAATCTGCAGTCGATTTTTATCGCCTAATACTGCTTGTGGCATGTCGTCGGCAATGTCTAACACCAGCTCAATATGTTTGCGCGCTGCTTCTTGTTGGAAATGTTTTAAGGTATCAATCAATAACGCGCCAATCAGCACAGTATTGTTTTCTAATTGCAGTTGATTTTGCTGCAATCGGCCCAAATCTGAAACTTCGTTAGCGATAATCAGCATATCTTTACCAGCTAATTCAATGGTGTTGAGATAGTCTCGTTGATTCGCTGAAAGTGGGCTGTCATTAAGGAGTTCGTACATGCCAATGATGCCGTTGATTGGCGTGCGAAGTTCATGGCTAATTTGCGACATGATGGCTGGGAAAAAAACAGGATTATTTTCATGTTTAATGGCTTTAGCGGGCTGCGAATATTTTTCATTGGCAACGGCTAAGCCAAAGAGATAGAGACAAAGGCTAGCAATCAGTGACACGGATGAGAATGAGTTCATCGACAATACATTGTAACTATTAAATAGAAATAGTAATAAAAAAATAAAAAAAAGAATGATGAATATTTTGAAAAACTTTTGTGATTCTTTGTGCTGACTTTTGTAGATAAAGACAATACCAGTGATTATTATGTTGTTGATCAACATAGAAATCATTATTAATAGTTCGATGTCACCACTGGCAATTAAAAATTCCGCACAAATGATTAAAAGTTGAGGAATAATTAAAAGTTTTACAACTATCCTAACCCATCGATGTTGCCAGCCTAACGCATAGATGCTGAGCAACATTGTAATATTGAATATTGAAATTGAAATGGTCTCAATATTGCCGTTAATTTCATGTGATATTGGGATGATGGATCTTAATACACCCATCCAAGACGCAAAAAATAAGACTAAAGTGAGGCAAGATATCACACCGGAAGCATTGAATAGGCTTGGGTTTGCTAATAAAGAGTATAAGAAGTACAGCATTAACGTCAGTGCTGAGCCAATAGCAATAGAACTTATAAAAAAGGCATAGCGCTCTGTGGATAAATATTGATCGGTACTTTTTAACCGAATTTCTGTGTTGATCAGTGAATCACTTTCCATTCTTAATAAATAGGTTGTCATCGTCTGAGGTGGAACCGACAAACTGAAACTCTGTGCTTGATTATAGGTACCAAATTGACTGCGATTGACTGCTGATAAATTGAACGGGGGATTTTGGTTTTCGGTATGCTCAACCGCATACAAATCTATGGTATCAATTTGTATATTAGAGAAAGTGATGACTAAATCACGTTCAGTATGCAGGGGGTTATACAAGCGGACTCGAAACCAGAAAATTGAATCACTTTTTCCGGCTTTAAAATAATCGGTATGAATCGGTGTAAAAAGTAATTGTGTCGACGTTGCTGCTATATCCTCAGGCGTTAATATTCGAGAGGCATCTTCGTATATTGAAACGGAAGGAGTAATTGAAATATCAAAAGAATCCGAGGGAATGATGATTCGGACATTCGCATGACATGTGAGTGTCACAAAAAATAAAAAAAGCCCCGCAATGATGAATTTAATGTCACGGAGTGAATTGTTCATCATTTCAGGGTCTTCCTAGGTATCTCAATTAATTCTGTTCGCGTTGCACCGCACGATACCCGATATCCGAGCGACAAAACATGCCTTCCCACGACACTTTTTTGATTAATTCGTAAGCTTGGGTTTGAGCTTCGCTAACAGTATGACCTAATGCTGTTGCACATAAAACACGACCGCCAGCTGTGATTGCCTGACCGTCTTTATTTAATTGAGTACCCGCATGAAATAGTTTGCAATCAACGCCATCGTTGTCAGGCAAATCTATTACGTCGCCTTTAGGATAATCACCGGGATAACCTGCCGCCGCTAATACAACCCCTAGAGCAGCGCGCGAATCCCATGCGGCCGTTTCTTGATCAAGCTTGCCTTCAATCGCTGCTAAACAATGAGCGACTAAGTCAGATTGCATGCGCATCATGATGGGTTGTGTTTCAGGGTCGCCAAAACGACAATTGTATTCAATGACCTTGGGCGCGCCACTGTCATCAATCATCAGGCCAGCATACAAAAAGCCGGTGTAGTCATTGCCTTCAGCCGCCATGCCGTTCACGGTCGGATAGATGACTTCATTCATAATGCGTTGGTGAATATCTGGTGTAACAACAGGGGCTGGAGAATACGCACCCATTCCGCCAGTATTTGGACCGGTATCTTGGTCTCCCA
>JARGOI010000358.1 GCA_029212275.1 Thalassolituus sp. | reverse complement strand
GCGGTGGCAACACTGACGGTATTATTAGTTGGATGGCCATTAGCCAAGGGTTGATATGCTATTTTTAGCAGTTGAAAATTTCAACAATCCTTTCTGCTTTATGCTTTTAAAAAAGAGAATGATGCCATCATGCCAATCTTACTAACGACGTTAGCCATGTTGGCATTTGCCGCTAATTCGATACTCTGCCGCGAAGCGTTGGCATCGGGTCATATTGGCGCATCAGCATTCACCTTATTAAGAATTGTCTCTGGTGCAGTGGTTCTTAGTTTACTTTTATTTATCAATAATCGCTGTGATAAACAACGAGGCCAGTGGAAATTAGACGGAAGCTGGATATCCGCAGCTGCGTTATTTGCTTACGCAGCAGGATTTTCTTTCGCCTACCTTAAATTAAGTACCGGAACGGGTGCCTTGCTATTGTTTGGTGCGGTACAAATTACCATGATCGCCTTTGCACTTTGGAAGGGCGAACGTCTTACCTTACTGCAGCTTGCCGGTGCTACGCTTGCTGCCGCCGGACTTGTTTGGCTCATGCTGCCCAGTGTTGAGTCTCCGCCATTATTGGCCGCGTTAATTATGGTTGGTGCCGGTATTGCTTGGGGAGTGTATTCCTTGCTTGGACGTGGTGCCAAAAACCCTACAGAAGTCACCGCAGGCAATTTTATTCGTGCTGTGCCGTTCGCATTTATTTTATTTTTTATGCTCGGCCAGCAAGAACATACCAGCGCTATGGGTGTAATGTATGCCATCGCTTCTGGCGCGTTAGCATCGGGATTAGGTTATGCCTTATGGTATGCCGTTCTGCCTTTATTAACCGCATCAACGGCGGCTACGGTTCAGCTAAGTGTGCCTATTATTGCTGCTTTGGGAGGCGTAGTACTTCTGGATGAAGCCATGACATTAAGATTTATCTTAGCGTCGCTGGCCGTATTAGGCGGCATTGCTTTGTTTGTATTAAATAAGCGCAAAACGACAATGCCAAGCGAATGAATAAGAACTATTAAACTAAAGTCATTAAATTAGAACCATTGTTGCTTAATCACGAGTGCGGTAAGCAATCTTTGATAATGTCATAAAGCTCTGGCCGATTATCACGAATTTCATCAGCGCTTAATCCTTCCAAAGAATGAGGGTATTTTAGCCACGCTGCGGTTTCGTAAAGAAAATAATCCGGCACCCGATCCGTACGATTGCGAGCGGGCTTGTAGTAGGGCACAGCCACTCGAATATCATGCGGCGTGTTGCGACGCGCCAAGCGGGTCAGCTCGTTAATAATGGCTTCGATGGAACGACCGCTGTCGAACACATCATCAACAATCAGCAAACTATCGGATTGCTGAATATTTTTTACTAAATAACTGAGACCATGCACAGCGACTTGTCGAGATTGTTGATCAATTCCTTCATAAGAGGAGGTGCGGATAGCGATATTGTCCGTCTCGATGCCGTGGTAGCTAAGATATTCTTGCACCGCGATTCCCATGGGCACACCGCCGCGCCATACCGCAATCATAAAGGTTGGGCGAAAACCGGAAGTTAGAACTTGCTCCGCTAAGCGCCAAGAGTCCTCTAATAGACCTTGTGCACTTAGATATTGCTTACCACTCATACCGATCTCCTGTTGGCTCAGTATCTCTGCCAAAATAAGTAACTGACCAAGCAGTCAAGTGTTAACATAAGGCAAGCATGATCGGTTTAATCGGCTTTCGATACAAGGCCGCGATCTTGAAAAAGGTTTAAAAAGGTTAAAATAATGCAGAAACAATTTATCTCTGAGCAGGCTGTTATCGAAGATTCGTTTCGTTTAGGCGTAGAGATTTTTAAAAGCGGATTTCGTCCTACCTGCATTGTTGGACTGTGGCGCGGAGGAAGTTCGGTCGGTATTTATGTGCAAGAGTGCCTGCAAACTCTGGGTGTAAAAACGGATCATATAGCCTTGCGCACGTCATATCGTGGTCAACCAGCATATCAGAGCATGGTCGATGCGCCGCAAGAAATTCGTGTGCATGGCACACAGTATTTGATTGAGAAATTAAATGCAGAAGACAGTTTATTAATTGTCGATGATGTTTTTAGCACCGGCTTAAACGTCAATGCCGTGATTCAACGCTTAGAGCACAAACTCAAGCTCAATATGCCAGAGCAAGTGAAGGTTGCGACCCTGTATCAGCGCACAGCGCTAAAGCGTACCAATGCATCACCAGACTTTTGCCTTTACGAAACCAACGATTGGTTGGTGTTTCCGTATGAGCTTAAAGGCTTAACTCAGGAAGAGATTGAACAGCATAAACCGACGCTCGCGCCGTTAATGCATTTCTCCTGAGTTTTTATACAAAAATCTAAAACGTTAATGCTAAAACATTAATCAATCTTAGCTCGTTTTGGGTTCATCTTTCTTGCTGCGATAATGCTTTTCCATCCCGTCCAAAAAATTACGCAATAATTGATCTAAGCAAACGCGGTAATTTTTATGATCTGGACGACGAAACAAAGCACTTAACTCATGTGGGCCTAAGGCGAAATCGTTGAGTTTTAACATCTCAAGCAAGTCATCGGCTTGCAGATTGAGTGCGATCTTCAACTTGCGCAACACAATATTATTGGTCAGTCGCTTTTCCGGCTCAGGGATACCGTCTTCTTTTGGGCCTCTATTTTTAATAATGAGGCCATTCAAAAAACGCGCGAGATTTTCATCGTCGCATAATACAAAACCCGCTTCTTCTTCACGCGCTAGCCAAGTCATCAATTCGGGTTTTGTTATGTCACAGCCACCCAGTTTAAAAATAGCCAACATGGTCGGGTCACTAAAGTCGAACATATAACGTACACGGCGCAACACATCATTGTTATTGATGACTAGTCCTCCAGTTCAGAAGAGTCATGCGATTCACTGATATCACCCGTGCTGCTTGCTTCAATGGGTTTGGCCAGTATCTCGACATAAACCGTCATGTTGCCATTAGCGACCAATTCATCAATGCCTTTATTAAGGGAAGATAAGTGCACCTCTGTGGCCGTTGCTTCAGACTCACCAACCATGCAGTCAAAACCCCAGTACATCGCATCAGCAGGTAGATCTTTGTTACGTTCTCTCTTTAGATATTTCTTGATGTCATGCTTAATTGAATCAACTACGCGTGGCACTTTGATTTTAGGGTGTTCTAATTTAAAGGTTCTTTTCATTGGGTTCCTGCTGGGTGAACTGCGGGTATGTA
>JARGOI010000010.1:18035-19951 GCA_029212275.1 Thalassolituus sp. | reverse complement strand
TCACTCAATTAGGTAGAAATCGCCTCATGTTCACCTGTGGATAAAAAGAGGGGTTATCTCGGACTGAATTTATTCCTGTGGATAAATCTGTGGAAAATCACAAAAATGGAAAGTTCTCTGCTGTAGCCTTGTAAAAACCGTCAGAAATACGACTATTTATTGGCTCGCATTTTTGTCATTTTATTCATTGATATCAACCACTCATGAACATTTATCAACAAGAGTCACATTAATGTCATGTGTATTCTCACATGCGTCACTAGAATATGAGCGTTTTGGTAGGAATTATTATTGTTGATAACTTTATCGAGAAATCGCTTATCGATCGCTAGCCTGTGGATAAATCTGGGAATATCTTTTTATTCGTTCAGGCCACAATGCATTCAAGATCAAGGTGTCCTGTGCTTTTTGGCCTATACTTAATCAATTCTTTGTCTTGCAACGTCTCCTACCCTTCACATTTGTAGAGGTCTGTTATTGAAAGCTTGGTCATTAAAACCGCGGTCCTTGAAGTCATGGTTTAAACAACAAATGACAAACGAACGACGGTATTTAGGAATGTTTGTACTCGGCGCTTTTCTGTTTTTTTTAGGCGGCGGCGCCATGCTATTCGCTGATAACCGAATGTTTCCATCGTTATTACAAGAAATTGTGGCACTCGTTGGATTATGCGTTTGTGCACTAGGTGCACTTTGTGCCGCTAGCGGTTACATTATGCTGACTTTTATTCGCCTATTTAGAGCTATAGCTAACAATGACTGATCGATTTCCTGATTTAGAAATTTACTTGATGAAAGCCAATGTCGACGCCGTCGCAGAATGGTTAACCAGCACCTTGGGTGAGTTAACGGTAATTCGCCAAAATAATGCGCTCACCACATGGCGCGTAAATAACATGGAAATACTGTTTACCGCTCAGGCAGAAAAAAACTTTTCTAGCCTTTGGTTTAAACAAAATACTACTCCTTGGTTAAGCGACTTGGATGCTGGCCGAGCGGCATATGCTGCATTGCAAACAGAAGTGCGTTGCAGCGCAGGCGGTTGGAAAGAAGATGATGACGCTGGCGCGAATTCGGATAGCGAAAATGATCAATGGATTAAAATAAATCAGAACGGTGAGAAAGCCTTTAGCTGGTAATTGAAAGTTTAATAAGTGCTAAGGTCGGTGAACCATTCACCGGCCTTTTATATTTTATTATCAACGCTCTTTCGAGCCCTATTTTTAAGAATGTCTAAGTAGGGTTCAAACGACAACGCCAAAGTGATTGTTCGAGGTCCTCGGCATTCGGTTCACTTGAGGTAATAATTTCGAGCCGACTGTCTGCCAGCACTCGTGTTGGCATTTCGGACAACACCCCTTCGCGCCAGTTAACAACAAACCAACCTTGATCTGTATTGATAATACCTTTCGCCCTTTCTACCAACGGTGAACCAACGACCGTATCGTCAGCGTTTTCTAACTGATCAAACCAGTGGCGCAAGGCATCCAGCGAAAACAAAATTTCACCGGCGATTAACCACCCCACAGTGAAGTGCTCAAATCCCTGATTGCTAAAGCGTCGCCGTTCTTCGCCCTCGGCCAAACTAAGGGGCGCCTGTTCGGTTTTATTAGGCGTATGAGCGTGATGATGATGCGCATGTCCATCATCGTGCGAATGTTGATCTGCGTGCTCTACCGATCTCTCTGTAGCCTTGTCATCCTCAACAACCAATTCCGCGATCAAACGCCAATCTATCTTGCCCTGCTCGGTTCGCAGCACCAGAGCTTTTGCCGGCTGCGACCTAGCCACCAGAGCATCAAAGGCTTGGCGGTCTTGCTCGGTAGCCAAATCATTTTTATTCGCCACCAGCACATCGGCCATGGCAATTTGATCTAGGTAAATATCGTTGTTGGTGTAGCGTGTATCACGCAAGTG
>JARGOI010000010.1:16107-17935 GCA_029212275.1 Thalassolituus sp. | reverse complement strand
TTATCGGAAGAGCTCAATCCTAACCAGCTGACCGATGCGGAGCATTTGTGGATCATTGATCCCATTGATGGCACCGTCAATTTCGCCCATCAACATTCCCAAGTCGCGGTGTCTATTGCCTATTACTTTAAAGGCAAAGCGCAAGTGGGTGTGGTTCATAATCCGTTCACCGGCGAAACATTTTACGCCTGCAAAGGCATGGGTGCCTATATTAATGACACCGTCATTCAGTGTGCCAAAACCAACGAATTACGCCGAGCGCTTATTGCGACTGGCTTTCCTTACGTAAAAGATCATCTGCCAAAATTAATGAGACGCCTAGAAACAGTGTTAACACAGTGTGCCGACATTCGACGGATAGGCTCGGCGGCATTGGATATTTGTTGGGTGGCGTGCGGGCGCTTGGATGGTTATTACGAATCCGTACAACCTTGGGATTTTGCTGCCGCGCAATTGATCGCTCGGGAGGCTGGGGCACAATTTGGACACATTCACCCGCTGCCTGAATTTAATAATCCAGAACTGCAAGGCGAAGATATTATTGTGTGTGTGCCTGAATTATTTGACCAATTACAATCGCTGCTTGAACAAGCGGACAAAGCTTAAAAAACATCAAGCTAAGAAGTCAAAAAACGTAATCACAATCTAGAAAAATCAGATCGTGATTACGAATTAAAATCAGACATTAAGAAAAAATGCTAATTTAAGAAAACAAGGCCGCTTGCTTTTCGTGCAGCTCTGCAGCTTCTTTGACGATACGATCTACCAGTTCTTGCACCGTGGGGATGTCTTCAATCAAACCCTGTGTTTGGCCAATAAACTGCACCCCTTCGTTTAAATCGCCGTCGATAGTAGCGGCTTTTAAGCGTGGCACACTGGCACCAAAGTACGCCAGCAGTTTGATTTTATCTAATGCCACCAACATCCCCATCATGATTTTCCAGAGAGGTTGTTTGACCATTTTAGCGGCTTTGCTGGCTTCGATGGCCGCAAGAATTATATTCATCGGTTTGCGAGTTTCTTTTACCGAACGCGGCGTTTTCATCACGCGCGCCCATAAACCATCAAAATTATTCGAATAGATAGTGTCTTGCTCAGATTTACTCACCACGGTTTCTTTCACCGAATGGTGCAAAGGGCTGTCGGCACTGGTGGCAAAACGCGATCCCATCGCAACGCCTTCGGCCCCCAATGATAAAGCTGCCATCAAACCGCGGCCGTCGGCAAAACCGCCGGTTGCAATCACTGGAATAGACACTTTACTGGCAATCGAAGGAATCAATACTAACGAAGTTACTGCACCACCATGAGCGGCGGCTTCGTGGCCCGTCACCAATAAGGCATCGGCACCAATGGATTCGGCAGATTTTGCATGTTTTTCTGAAACCACTGTCGCAATCACTTTGCCGCCATATTCATGGGCACGCTTAACTAACCAATCGCCTTTGCCTAACGAAAAGTTAATCACGGGGACTTTTTCTTCCAAAGCAACTTCGGCGTTTTCTTTGGCGCCAGGCATAAGCAGGGTCACGCCCACACCAAAAGGCTTGTCAGTTAGCGTGCGAATTTCTCTAATCGCATTGCGAGTATCTTCAGCAGTTAATGGACCGCTGGCAAGAATTCCAAGTCCGCCAGCATTAGACACGGCAGCCACCAGTTGCGGGGTAGAAATCCAGCTCATGCCGGGCAGTAACAAAGGAACGTCTATGCCAAATAATTCGGTAATTCGAGTTTTCATGATGTCTCTCTCATCCACTAACGAAAAAATCATAGGTATCAATATGCGGCACACTTTAGCGGCTGAACAAAAAATGTCCAGAAGAATGCT
>JARGOI010000010.1:12172-16007 GCA_029212275.1 Thalassolituus sp. | reverse complement strand
TCTGTAATATAGCAGTGGTAATTCAATTAGCCAGTGCAGATGACGTAAACTCATAGTAAAGCCAGAAAACGATGGTGATGCCACTGACTTTACAGTTGTGTAACGGGTTATTTATTCTTATCCGTCATGATCTCATTCAACGTGCCCGACTTCTCATTCAACTTGCCCGACATCTTTCCCGGCAGTGCCGGACAACGGCAAACGAATCGTCACCATCAAGCCACCATCTTGATGATTGGCCAATGCAATGCTGCCGCGATGATGCAAGATCACCCGGTGTGCAATGGCTAAACCTAGGCCAAAACCTCGATGGTTAACGCCCAATCTCTCGCGCGAGCTTTCTACACGCACAAATGGGCGTAATAAATCTTCTAACTTATCGGGGGGTACGCCTGGGCCATGGTCGCGAATAATGATACGGCAATAGTTATCACGCACGATGGCCGAGATATTAACCCCCGTACCTGGCAACGTGTGCAGTAAGGCATTACGAACAACGTTTTCTAACGCCGATTTTATCAGTTTGGGATCACCAAACACCGATGGAAGACTTTTATCCACGTGCATTTCAACAATGCTATCAGAGCGTTCAAAGCGGGCATCTTCAACGACACTATTCAGTAAATCAGCAACGTTAACATTGCGCCAATGGCCATGATCTTGCTCTGTTTCTAGGCGCGCCATGCTTAATAAATCTTCAATCATTTCGTTCAGACGCTGCATTTCCAGCTCTATGCGATCCAATTGTTCTTCTTGTTCGGGCACCGCATCAAAGCGCGCCAGCTCTAATGCGACGGTTGCTCGAGCTAAGGGCGAACGCAGCTCGTGCGATACATCACTGACAAGCTGGCGCTGATCGATAATCATTCTCTCTAACTGTGAGGCCATCAAGTTAAACTCTCGGCTTAGCTCACCCAATTCGTCTCGGCGTTCAAGAAAATTATTTTTTATCCGCGCCGTCCAATCACCATTGGCAAAGGCCCGCACCGTTTTTTGCATATGCTTCACCGGTAGGCTGAGATAAGCCGATAGAGCCAAGCTCCAAATCGCAAATAAGAGAAAGGAAGCCACCAATCCCCAAGCAATATACTGCGGTAAATTGAACACGGCGATGGGATGAACAAACTCCACAACTAATAAATAGACCCGCCCAGACGTATCTTTTAACGGTGCTTTAACCAAAATTTCTGAATAGCTAACTGGGTTAATACGCACTTCATAATTGTCCGGAGACATTGCATATTCTCGTACCGCATCAGGAATGGGCAACAAGGCAAAACCCTGATCATCAATCACATAAGCATTGACACTGGGATGGCGTTCAAACGTGAGGAGCCACTCAAGGAGCAGCGGTTCACCACCTTGCTGCAAGATGAGTTCTGCGGCCGAAATATAGCCGCCGGTAGGGGCAATCAAATTGATTGAATCGTTCGACCACTGCCGATAATAAGAGGCTAACGTGAGCGTGACGGCAGAGGTAATTAATGCCGTCACCATAAAGGCTAGGTAGATCTTAAAAAATATACTGCGCATCAGCCGTTTGCAGCTTCCTGATCCGTGACGTACATATACCCTACACCACGTATTGTTTTGATGCGCGGATGACCTTCTGGGCTATCGCCCAACTTCTTCCGTAAATTGCTTAGGTGCATATCTAAGCTGCGATCAAACAAGGTCAGTGAGCGTTGCATGGATTGTTCAGCCAAACGGTTTTTATCAATGACCTTGCCGACTTCACGAGCAAATACCGCTAAGATATTAAACTCGGTGACGGTCAGTTCGAGTTCTTCACCGGCTTTAATGACTTTATGCTGATCAAAATCGACGGTTAGATCATCAATTTCTTTGACCGCTTCCGCCACAGATGTCGAATGGCCTCGACGCAAAATTGAGCGTAAACGCGCAGATAATTCGCGTGGATTACAGGGCTTAGCAATGTAATCATCGGCACCAATTTCCAAGCCTTCAATACGATAAACTTCGTCGCCTTTAGCTGTTAGCATTAATACGGGAATGTCACTGCGTTTACGAATATTGGCTAAAATTTCAATACCGTTACCACCTGGCAACATCACATCCAAAATAACGGCCTTGTAGCGACCGCTCAATGATTCGCGCAAACCGTCTTCGGCGGTATGAACTGCCGTCACTTTAAACAATTCTCGCTCTAAATAGCGAACCAGCAATGCGCATAGTTCGGTATCATCGTCGACCAGTAGGATGTGCATCATAAGCTCCTTTACGTCACCGTCATGTCCGATCACGTTATTGTTTTTATACTTCCAATCCTAACCATAGATTGGCGTGAGTTATTTCATGACTTTAGTACATTTTCTCAGTGTTAGAACTTATTTCTTTCCATCTTTGGCGCTAGGGCGTACCCATCCTGCGATATTTTTTTGCCTTGCGCGACCCACGGCCAACTCTTCGTCGTCGACCGACTTGGTGATCACAGAACCGGCTGCGACCGTAGCATTTGCACCAATTGAGACAGGTGCAACCAAGGATGAGTTCGATCCGATAAAGGCATTGGCGCCTATTTGAGTACGAAACTTATTCACACCATCGTAGTTACAAGTAATGGTACCTGCACCAATATTAGCATCTGCACCAATATCAGCATCGCCTATATAAGTGAGATGATTCACTTTGGCACCCGCTCCGATGGTTGCTTTTTTGACTTCACAAAAATTACCCACTTTGGCACCAATGTGCAGATCTGCACCAGGGCGCAAACGAGCGTAAGGGCCTATTTGGCAATCCGCAGCGACATTGGCTTGCTCAATATGGCAAAAACTTTCAATCCGAACATCAGCGCCGATAATGCTATTGCGAATCAAGTTATAAGGTCCCACGTGAACGTTATCACCAAGCACCACATCCCCCTCAAACACACAACCAACGTCAATAAAAACGTTGCTGCCCACGGTCAAATGCCCACGCACATCAAGCAAAGCAGGGTTGGCTAGGGATACGCCATCGACCAATAATTGATGCGCAATATCACTTTGATAAATTCGTTCTAGGCGGGCCAACTGCACTCGGTCATTCACACCCTCTACCTCAGAGGCACGCTGGGGTTGACGCGTTGTGACCGTCACGCCCTGTGCTACCGCCATGGCAATGATGTCTGTTAAATAATATTCGCCTTGGGCGTTATTCGCCGACAATTGGGGCAACCATTGCTTTAAGAAGCGGGCATTAACCGCCAATATGCCGGTATTCACTTCACCGATCGCAAGCTGCTCTGCGTTAGCATCTTTATGTTCAACGATGCTCACCACGTTGCCACCCGTATCACGCACGATGCGTCCATAGCCTTTGGGATCTGCTAGTTCAACCGTTAATAAGGCAAGTTGGCCTTGCTGAGCCAGCGCGGTAAGCTGCGCTAGGGTCTCTGTTTGAATGAGTGGCACGTCACCGTATAAAATCAGCACCGTGTCTTCATCATCAATACTTGGCAACGCTTGCGCTACGGCATGCCCAGTGCCTTTTTGCTCGCTCTGGATGGCCCAATGAATCGCGGCCCCGCTAAACGCTTGCTGCACCTCGCCGGCACCATGACCTATTACTACATGTTGCGCTGCATCCGGCAGTTGGCTCGCAGCATTTAATACATGCTGCAGCATCGATTGACCCGCCAAGGTATGCAGTACTTTGGGCAGAGTCGATTTCATGCGTGAGCCTTTACCGGCTGCAAGGGTAATAACCGCGAGAGTCATAAGATTTTCCAATGATAGAATGATGGCTATTCTAAAGCCCACGATGCCCGATGCAAGCCCGCATATCGTCACAAAACCAATACCACTGAAGGCAAGCCTGTGGTTTAATTAAG
>JARGOI010000010.1:0-12072 GCA_029212275.1 Thalassolituus sp. | reverse complement strand
CCGCATATCGTCACAAAACCAATACCACTGAAGGCAAGCCTGTGGTTTAATTAAGGCACTTCTGAAAAATGCAGTGGCGACTGCGGCTTTATTCAGTGGTGCCTTGAGCATTGTCTTTGTTCGTATATTGGTGGATTAAAAACCAATGAGTACGTGCAATGTGATCACTAACAATAACAATTAAGCATTTTCATACAAACCCAAGATCATCTTCTTTCTGAGATGATGCATAAACTCAAAAGCGTTACATTTGCAGGATGCGCCAACGGAAAGAGTAATTTCTTTTTCTTAATTCAGGATAAGATCGCGAATTGGGCTTACACTTTGTATGACTTGAGACTTTAGGAGCCTTTTTCATGTCAGCGCTTTCCAACTTGGGCACGACCACTCTACATTTTTTTTCTTCGCAACTAACACGTAAAGGTACCCAAGCCCTAGAACGAGCGAGCCTTGACGTTGCCACGACCCAACGCAACATATTAAAAGACACGCTGGCGTTGGTGGAAGGAACGCAGTCAGGCCAAAAACATGCGGTTCACGCAGCCATGACAATGGAAGAGTTTCGTCGCCAAGTACCGATCACCGATTATGACTACTGGCACGACATGATTGTCTCGCAGAGAGAACATAATAAGCCTCTGCTCACCAGTGCGGAGTGCGAACGTTATCAGCCGACCAGTGGCTCAACTTCCAGCATTAAGTGGATTCCCTATACCCGTCCCTTTCTCAATCAATTAGACGAAGCCATCAGTCCATGGATGGCCGATTTGTATATGCATTTCCCGCGCATCAAGCGTGGGCGTCATTACTGGTCATTGTCTTGGGTGCCCAGCGATTTGCGCGAACAAGTCGGTGACGCTATTAACGACGACTTGAAATTATTACCTTGGTGGAAACGCATATTTATGGCCGGCACTATGGCGGTGCCCGAAGGCGTATCCATGGCCAGCAGTTCCGACGAGTCATTCTTTGCGACCTCATGCTATTTAATGAGCTGCACCGAGCTCTCCTTCATCTCTGTGTGGAGCCCTACCTTTGCGATCAGTTTATTGCAGCAAATGCAGGACAACCGCAAGGCAATTGCAGACGTTCTGGAAAGTGGTCAATGGGTTGCTCCGTATCAAACCCTCAGCTTTTTAACTGCGCCAAAAAATCCCAAAGTCGCTAAATTACTTCGCGATTGGGATGGGGAAGTGACTCCGGAATTCACGAAATTAATTTGGCCCAACTTAGGGCTGATTAGTTGCTGGGATACCTCGTCATCCAAAGGTTGGGCGGATCAACTGCGAAAGTTATTTCCACACAGTGGTTTTCAAGGGAAAGGTTTATTTGCTACCGAAGGCGTGGTCACGATTCCTTTGGGGGACCAATATCCTCTTGCCATTACCAGTCATTTCTACGAATTCGAAGATCTTGATAACGGCGATATTCTGTGTGCTTGGGAACTCAAAGAAGGCATGCGTGTTCGCCCTATCATTACCACCGCAAATGGCTTACTACGTTATGCCACCAAAGATCAATTGCATGTCACTGGATTTATTAATCAATGCCCTTGCTTAACCTTCATTAGTCGTATTGATGGTGTTGATATGGTGGGCGAAAAGCTTTCACCCGACTCCGCGGTGAATATTTTAAATTCGTTTACTGGCGTTTCTGAGCTGGCACCCGTTTCCCTACTCGCCCTGCCTGCAAGCGAAGGTCGAGCCAAGCCTCGTTATGCTTTATTAAGCAACGGCAGCGTAATAAGTAAGGCGCAGAATGCCGAGTTGAATCAAAAACTTGAAGATGAACTTTGCCAGCATTTCCATTATAAACTGGCGCGCGAGCTTGGCCAGTTAGATGCAGCACAAGTCATTATCGCTGACAACGCGATGGACATTTACACGGGTCACAAAATTGCCGGTGGCATGGTCGCTGGCAATATAAAATTAGAGCCATTGGTATTATGGCAAGGCGGACAGCTACCCGAAGCCTTGGAACAAGTATCAGCCAAACCTGAAGCAGGAAAAGTATCGTAATGAGTCAACGGTTTGTAACACGTCTGGCAAAACCTGAAGATGCTCCGGGTTTAATGGAGCTTCTTGCAGATACTCCACAGCAAGGCAGCATACAGCTTAACTTCGAGCGCCAGCCGAATTATTTTATTGCCGCAGCTATTGGTACCCAAGTACCTGAATTATTTATCTACGAAGACCAAGAGCAACACCGAGTTGCGGGCGCAGGTAGCATTGGTCGACGTGAGG
The DNA here is from genome assembly GCA_029212275.1 of Thalassolituus sp. Classification (GTDB taxonomy): domain Bacteria; phylum Pseudomonadota; class Gammaproteobacteria; order Pseudomonadales; family Oceanobacteraceae; genus Thalassolituus. Next base: position 9,829 of record JARGOI010000010.1, on the reverse strand, counting down.
TTTATATTAACGGTGAGCTGAAATCCATTCGTTACTCCAGTGATTTACGTATTCACCGCGACTACCAAGGTGGGCGAGCTTTATTGCGCATGTTCAAATCCCTACGCGAAGAACTAGGCGATGACTGGTATCAAACAGTCATCCTCGAAGAAAACGAAGCGTCCCTTGCAACCGTTGGCAGTGGCCGTCTTAAAGTCCAACCGACGTATTACCCTGCCGGTCAATTTCGTACCAATATGATTGACTTAAAGCGTAAAGAAAAACACACGATTAAACATCATATTCGCAGAGCAACGCACGCTGACGTACAAGCCATGCAAGGGTTTTTTAACGCAGAGGCAAAGGAAAAACAATTTTATCCACATTACGAATTTGATCAAATAGGCTCCGAAAATCCCTATTATAAAGATATTAAATTGGAAGATATGTTTCTTGCTTTCAAAAATGACACATTGGTTGGCATGACAGGGCTATGGGATCAAAAACAATTTAAGCAAACGCGAGTGACTGGATATTCGCGCAGCATGGAAATGGCTCGCCCATTATATAATATTTACACGCGGATTATGGGTGGTTTGGCATTGCCTCCTGCAGGATCTTTGCTTTCTTACATTTCGCTGCACACAACCGTTGTCAAAAATAACGATAGCGATATTTTTGCAGATTTATTGGCCCAAGTAAGACGAGAACTTTACGGCAGTTCTTATCAAGCATTAGTGGTCGGTTTTGACTTAAAAGACCCACTTCAAAAAATCACCGATCAATACAAAAAAGTCGAGTTATTCAGTCGTCATTTTTTAGGCAGTTATGGTGATGACCCAATGAATGAACTTGATAGAGACAGAATCATGTACTTAGAAACTGCTAGGCTTTAAGTCATTATTTATTACTACATTAACTAAATTCGTCTTTCTTGTTTTCAACCTTAGCGTTAAAACTTAGAGATATACAATCAGTGTCAAAAAATGACGCGCTGTATCAGATGAGAGAATATTATGCAGGAAAAATCACGATACATTAAACCACTGATAGGCATTGCGGCTGTCGCAATCGTCTTGGTTTATGTTATTTATGCCTTCGCTCCAGAACCAGAAACGACCAATAAAACGACAGCGATACCAGACATTCCAGTCTTTTCTGTTAAGCCTCGTGACATGGCCGTACCCGTGTATTCAAGGGGAAGAGTACAAGCGAATAAAAACATCAAGGTGGCCAGCCAAGTCAGTGGTTTAGTGATTGAAGTCAGCGATAACCTGAGTACGGGAAAAGACGTCAAAGCGGGCGATGTGTTAGCACGGATTGATCAGCAACCTTTGGTGCTTGATATTGCACAAAAGAAAGCTGATTTGGCGCAATCAAAATTGAAATTGCAGGAGACTCAAGCACAAGCACGTGTCGCGCGACGTCAGTCAGGGCGTTATGCTTCAGATTTTGGTCTATTTGTGCCGCAATTAGAATTCGCAGAAAAACAAGTAGAAGCTGCGCAAGCGTCTTTAGACTATGCCTATCGTCAACTCGAAAACAGTGACATCAAAGCACCTGTTGATGGCAAAATTATTGAGACTTATATCGATCGTGGCGATTTACTGCAGAGTGGCGCGCCCGTGGCACTGATTTATGACATCAATCAAGTACAGGTTCGTATGCCGCTGAACGATAAACAGCTCGACCTGATTGGCGTCTCCGAAACGGATGTCAATACTGGACCAAAATTTTTACCAGAGGTTACTTTTACCGATTACGCCAGTGGAGAAACTTGGTTAGGATATTTGGTCAGAATTGATGGACGCCGCGATAATAACCAATTGATTTATACCATTGCTGAAATTTCAGGGGCGCAAACCATCAGCTCATCTGGACGCCGCATTTTACCGGGCTCTTTTGTGGAAGCCGAAATACGTGGAGTAAAACGCAACGATATACTGATGCTTCCGAGAGATTTGGTGCAACCTGGTGATTTTGTCTGGCTGATTGACGATAACAATACTTTAAAAGGTACCCCGCTTAATATCTTGTATCGCGATCGCGAACACATATACACAAACACCCCAATCAAAAAGGGACAAACGATAGCCAGTGGTCGTTTTCAACGGCTAAGTGAAGGATTGACCGTTAATCCAATTCCTACAGCTACTGTTACCGGAAAGTAAAGGCTAATTATGCAATCCACTATCCGCTGGTTCGCTCACAACCCGGTTGCTGCCAACCTAATGATGTTCTTTATTTTAATTTGGGGAATGTTTTCTCTCCCCGAAACGCGTAAAGAACTTATTCCGAATGTCTCGCTCGAGCGTATTAATATTCAAAGTAAACTACCCGGTGCTTCGGTAGATACAGTTGAAAGGAACGTTTGCCGGCCAATAGAAAATAGAATTTACGATATTCAAGGGACACTCGATTTAACGTCCATGTCTTACGAAGGATATTGTACGATTACGGTAGATATTGATGATGGTTACAGTACTAAAGTTGTGGTGGATGAAATTCGCAGCCGACTCAGTGACAGCGATATTTTACCTGCGGAGGCAACACCTCCAGAAATTATAGAATTATCGATTCGCAGTCGCGTCGCCAAACTCATTATCAGCGGTAAGGTTAATTACACGCTACTGACCGATACGGCGCATCAATTTCGAAACGACTTACTCGACTTCGATTCGATAAGTGTGGTCACCGTCGAAGATACGACTAAGCCTGAAATTCGTATTGGTATCCCCTCTTTTATACTCGAACAGTACAACCTTAACTACGTAACGGTTGCGGCTAAAATACGTGAACAAACCGGTATGCTACCGGGTGGCATTTTAGAATCTCAAGCTGGCGACATACTGATTGTCGGCGGTGCCGACCGTGCCAGTACTGCCGAATACGAACAAATCGTTATTGCCTCAGATGGTGACGGCGGTGAAGTATTACTTGGAGACATCGCAACGATTAGCGACACACGTTATTTAAGTGAAACGAATGCGGAATTTGATGAATCTTCTGCTATTTCAGTGGATGTTTATCGGGTTGGTAATCAAAACATCACCGATATTTCTCGCGATATGCGTTCTTTCGTCGATAAAGTGGTATTGCCCGAAGGTGTGAATCTTTATATCTGGCAAGATGAATCTAAAGACTTTCAAGGACGAGTTGATTTACTGTTAAAAAATGCGGTCAGCGGTCTAGCCTTATTGTTCGTTGTTTTGCTGTTATTTTTGAGTGCTCGACTGTCTTTTTGGGTCAGCCTAGGTATTCCGGTTTCCTTCCTTGGAGCCTTAGCGGTTCTGCCTATTTTTGATGTTTCCATTAACTTTATTTCTTTATTCGCCTTCATTTTAGTACTCGGTATTGTAGTCGATGATGCGGTGGTTGTCGGTGAGTCAATACACCTGCAAAACGAACAAGGTAAGTTTGGAACACAAGCGTCAATACAAGGCACACTTGAAGTCGCCAAACCAATTATTTTTGCGGTTGCGACCACTATTATTGCCTTCTTACCTCTGGTCAGCTTGCCGGGACCTGAAGGTAAGCTAATGCGGCCTATTCCCATTGTTGTAATCGCAACGCTAATTTTTTCGTTGATCGAATCAATCTATATATTGCCTTCTCACTTGGCAAATATGACCTATCATGCGCAACCGAAAGAAAGCTGGTTGACGCGTTTACAAGGTCGTTTTTCAAGTGCCATGGAGCGCTTAGTTCAGCGTTTCTATATCCCACTATTAGATCAATGTATTCGTTATCGAACTGCGTTTGTGGCGGGTTTTACCGTAATGTTTTTAATAGTGACCTTATTACTGGCACAGGGTTGGTTTCGAGTTTCTTTGTTTGCAGCCATTGAATCGGATGTGGTCATTGCCGATGTGTCATTTACCGAAGGTACACCTAGAGAAACCACTCAGAAAGCAATTCTTCAGCTCGAAGCTGCCGCTGACGAAATTAACAAGGAATATAAGGCGAATGGCGTTACTGCCATTGAGCATATTTATTCGGTGATTGGTTATCAAAATAGCGCGACAAATTTACGCTTGGAAAAGAATCTTGATCATACCGCTCGCGTGGTGTTAGAACTGGCGTCGCCAGAAACACGCACCTTCAGCGGACAAGAAGTCTTGGCGCTATGGCGAAACAAAACAGGCGTCATTACTGACAGTTTGAACTTAACCTTTTCTTCCAGTAAAAACCCGACCAACCCTGATATCGAGATTGTATTTTCGGGTGATGACTTAGAAACCTTATATCGTTTATCGGATGAATTAGCAGAGCATTTAACCAGTTACGAAGGCATCTTTGATATTCGTACGTCGCACGAAGAACAAAGTAAACAAGCAGAAATTTCACTGCGCGACAATGCTTCTTCATTAGGTTTGAATATTGAGAATGTGGTCAGCCAAGTGAACCGCGCCTACCAAGGTACCGTGGTGCAAAAACTGCAAACCAATACCGAAGAAGTCGATGTCTGGCTGGGATTACCCGACGATGAACTCGAATCGTCGTGGCATTTAGAAAATTTGCCAATCGAGTATGCGCCTGGTGTGTACGTTCCGTTAAATACGATTGCTGAAATCAAATACAGCCCGTCGAAAACGCATATTCGTCGCTACGAAGGTGAACGTACGGTTTCGGTGAAAGCCTTTGTGAATGCCGACATGAACTCCTCCGAGCGTATTAATGCTGAACTAAGCAATGGATATTTAGATGAGCTCGTTGCAAAAACTCCAGGAATCAACTGGGACCAAGGTGGCTATCAACGTTCGGTACGTTATTTCTTAGACGTACTGACTAAATATTATATATTTGCCATTTTGGCCATGTATCTATTAATGGCGGTGCTTTTTTCATCCTACAAACAGCCATTATTAGTGCTGTATGCAGTACCCTTTGGCTTACTAGGTTCGGTGTTTGGACACGTACTTCTTGGTTTAGATTTGACCCTTTGGTCATTTGTGGGGATGGTCGCGGTGAGTGGCGTAGTGGTCAACGATAACTTGGTGTTACTCGATTATATGAATTCCCAAGTTGCCAAGGGACGAAGTCCAGTCTTGGCAGTGATCGATGCTGGGCGCGTACGATTCCGTCCTATTATTCTAACGTCTTTAACGACCTTTGCTGGCTTAACACCGCTGATATCTGAAACCAGCGTTCAAGCACAATTCCTAATCCCTATGGCCGTATCTCTCGGCTTTGGTGTGATATTCGCGACGTTAATCAGCTTGCTCTTGGTGCCTGCGATGGCCTTAATCTTTATCGATATCGAAAACTACTTTATGCCGAGCAAGTCTGATCCGTCAAAACAACACGATACTGATTCTATCGAAAATGCCTATCACCAAGGTTTTGAATCAGGACGATTGGGGATTAGTAAAGACCATAACCCCTATACCGAAGAAGTGCTGAATTCGAGTTGGGAAGCCGGTTGGGGCGACGGACAGCAAAGCGATAAAGACAGCGATGAGATTTAGTACGATAAGCAATAACCAGTGAAGACTGGCTTGCAACAGGGATGAAACAATAAATAAAACAAGCGCCTTGCCGTTTTAAAGACAGTTTAAATCGGACTGCCTGTGCGCTCTTTATTATCTTGGCATAATGCTTGTAACCAAGTAATTTCTTTGAGAATAAGCACAGTTTGAAAATAAAATATGGGATAAATAGCGAACGCAGTTATCGTAAAAAAATAGACAACACGCAAATCGCCGACGGTCTGCACTTTATTGGAAAAATACAACGCCAGTAATTTTGCAACTGAGGAAGTAAATAACATCGTCCACCAGACGGGTAACAACCAAGCGGTGGGTTGATGATCAAGGTGATTAGGAACACATTGAAAACGCATTTTATTGATAATGCGAGTCATTTTTAATGATGACATTAATAGTGTCATCGACAATCTAAAAGTCAGCCATGCACTGTGTTCTTTATCTTCAAACAGAGAAATCATATTACGTGCCGCAAACAGAATCCAATAGCAGTAAAAAATAAATAGAATAAACGTTGTAATGACTTGTGCTAAGCGGAAAATATTATCGTATTCTATTTTTCCTTTCCATGACGCCGAAAGATTCGCCACAATTAGACTGTTCGATAAATCATTTAAAGAGAACAGCGTCATAGCTGAAAAGACCAAACCAACCACACAGATAGCAGCAGGCAGAAAAGACCATATTTTAATTAACCTAATACTATTATGAAGGTCATGATAAGGCACTTTATTGTTAATGGTGTTTTGCATGTCTACCTAATAATGTTAACAATTTTTTAAAGTGTAGGTTGCGTTCCAGTGCTAACACTAGGAGTTTTTAGACACTTCAAAGCATCGTCCGCAAGTTTTCTTAAATAATCACCGTAAGCATGTTCACTAATCGAAATGCCATTGGCTAATGGATCCAATACTTGCTGACGAACATTAGCCCCTTCAGTCAACTTTTCAACTAACCCTAAATCTACCCCTTTGCCCACAAATACACAGGCAATGTTTCCTGCTAATAATTGAGCCCTCATTTCCGTTAATGTGCGCATACCCGTTTTACGCTCGGATGACATGGTAAAATAGCCTTGTTGATTTAGGCCTTGTTCATACACCCAATGGTCATAAGCTCGGTGATAAACAAAAAAACCAACGTTCTTCACCGGCGCTAACGCTACATGACTATAGGTTAAGGCATCTTTAACATCTGCAGCAAAGAAAGCCGAATCTTTACCTAAAGTTTTAGCTAACATTTGCTGAGCTTTGATAGCGATCTGAGCGGACAACCAATAATGATCATCTTGAGGTTGGTCGGCATTGGCAAAGTCACTCAGTGTGATCCAACGTTTTTCAGGCCAGCGTTGAGCAAACCCAGCCAAATAGGGTTCCGCTTGTGGCCCAACCCAAAACACCACATCCGCTTCTTGAATACGATCGATATCGGATGGGCGCAACGCAAAATCGTGGGGACTAGCGCCGGGAGGCATTAATACCTCTAATTGATCCAGAGACACCACCGATGCAGCAATTAAGGCTAACGGATGCAAGGTCACCAATACCTTTGCCATCGTTGGGTCGGACAGCGGAATAACCTTATTAAGAGCATCTAGCTGGGCTTGCTCGGATTTTAATTCGACAGCGTGTCTCGAATGATGATCATCTTCCGCATGCTTGTGAAATGTATTGCCTGCATCTATAGCGCTATCTAATGACGCAAGAATCTGCGGGCGATCACTATGCATATTCTCTTGGCTAACCGCCAGAGGGCTAAAAAAAATCGTATTTACGCAAGCCGCGGAGGTAAATACTGTTACTAATGCCAGTTTCTTCATTGTATCGTCTGTAAAGTGTCGTAGAATTGCAACATTATAACCTAAGGTGACTGCAATGACTCAATCGTCTCAAGACAATTGTTCAAGCGAACAAGATTCTCACAAGACGCATGCCAAACATAACCATGATCGCTGCATCGCCACTGCGTTAAATGATGCAGTGCTTCTTTGCGAACAACGCGGCGCTAGGTTAACCCAATTGCGCCAGCGAGTTCTGGAATTGGTGTGGCAAACTCATAAACCCGTCGGTGCTTACGAATTACTGCCGTTATTGGCCAAAGAAGGCTTTAACTCTGCTCCACCGACGGTTTATCGGGCATTGGATTTTCTTTTGGAACTGGGACTAGTTCATCGTATTAGCTCTATCAATGCATTCATCGGCTGCAATCAGCCGAAACACGAACATCCAAACGGGTTCTTTATTTGTCGCCAATGTGGCAATGCCAGCGAACTTCCAGCGTTGCAGCTCCGTGAATTAGCCAAACAACTTGAAGCTAGCTTGGGCATCACGATAGAAGGTGAGACCCATGAGCTCACTGGTCTTTGTGCATCCTGCTCTTCTAAGGCGCAGAAATAATGACATCGACATCAGACACCCTGCTATTAGAAGCGCAGCATTTGCAATTGTCTTTCGCGCAAAAAAAGGTATTGGATGATATTTCCATGACCATTCATCGTGGTCAAATCATTACGCTTATCGGACCTAATGGTTGCGGCAAATCGACTTTAGTTCGAGCCTTGTTAGGTTTGCAAAAAACGCAAGGTGGTGTCATTAAGCGACAAAAAAATCTGAAAATCGGTTTTATGCCACAGAAGTTGCCGCTCGATGAACGCATGCCCTTGGATGTGTTTGGTTTTCTGCAATTATCGCCTGGCGCCAAAAAAGAATGTATTGAGTTTTGGTTAGACCGATTGCATATCAGTGCCTTATTAAAGCAAAGCATTCACGACTTATCCGGCGGTGAGTGGCAGCGTGTGTTATTGGCCCGAGCGTTGTTGGTACAACCCGACTTACTGGTGCTCGACGAGCCTGTGCAGGGCGTTGATGTGCAAGGTCAAATTGAGTTGTATCGTTTAATTCCACAACTGCGCGACGAACTGGGTTGTGCAGTATTAATGGTGTCACATGACCTCCACCTTGTGATGGCAGCTACCGACGAAGTGATTTGTTTAAACGGTCACGTATGTTGCTCTGGACATCCTGATACGGTATCGAACGACCCGGCTTATCTTAAGTTGTTTGGACGCGAGCAAGACAGCAGTATCGCCTATTACACCCACGACCATGACCACGAACATTGCTCTGGAGACCATATTAGCGACGACCATATTTCTGACAATCAGGTTTTTGGTAATCACAATCATGGAGCGCATCGCCATGATTAATGTTTGGTGGTTAATGCCCCTATTAGCTGGCATGTTATTGGCCGTGGCTACCGGCCCGCTGGGAAGTTTTGTGGTGTGGCGACGCATGGCTTTTTTTGGCGACACCTTGGCACATGGCGCATTACTGGGAATTACCTTTGGGGTGATGGCCGATATCGATCTTACCCTAACACTAGTGATTGGCTGTTTAACCATGGGCTTATTACTGCTGCCGTTGCAAGACTCTAACCGCCTATCTTCGGACACCTTATTGGGCATTATTTCGCACAGCACCTTAGCCCTAGGTTTGGTTGCGCTGAGTTTAACCGAAGGTATCCGCGTCGATTTAATGGGCTATTTATTTGGCGACTTATTGGCCATTACGCGACAGCATGTTGTATTACTCGCACTAAGTGCAGTAGCAATTCTAGGATTACTGATCAAGTACTGGAGTGGTTTGATTGCGGTCACGGTCAGTCCTGAACTGGCCGGCGTAGAAGGTCGCCCCGTCGCACGTCTCAATATTTTATTAGTGATTATGTTAGCCATTACTGTGGCACTGGCGATGAAGGTGGTGGGTATTTTATTAATCAGCGCCTTGCTGATTATTCCTGCCGCCACGGCTAGAGCGTTTGCACGCACGCCGGCCATGATGGCGATGCTTGCCTCGGCGTTTGGTGTGATTGCTGTGGTGATGGGAATGAGTGCCTCCCTTTGGTGGGATACTCCAGCTGGGCCAAGTGTGGTCGTCAGCGCCATGCTGTTATTTATTGCGAGTTTGTTAAAGCAGGTACGGTAACTAAAGCGGGAACGCTAAGCAGCAAAGGGATAATTTTTTCGAGTCGTTGGTTCTCAAACGGCGGCTCAATAAACCCGCGATAACGTCCAACGGGGTCAATTAAAATAATATTAGCGCTATGATTCATTAAGTAGCCAAGGTTATCTTCATGCGCTTGTGCTTTCGCATAAAACGCACTGACTGCTGCACTTAAGCGCTGCAAACTTTCAGGGTTGCCTGTGAGAGCAATAAAGCTGGAGTTAAAGTACTGCATATACGGCTGCAGCGTTGTTGGCGTGTCGCGCTCGGGATCAACGCTGACAAACACCACATTGAGTGCGGTTTGTTGCTCAGGCGAAAGTGTTTTCCAAACTTGCCCTAAGGTTAATAAAGTCGTCGGGC
>JARGOI010000357.1:1240-3241 GCA_029212275.1 Thalassolituus sp. | reverse complement strand
TACACTAGAGGCTTACGGAAAGTCATCACAAGTGTCTTTTCCTGGGTTACGCACTACGTGCTAACCCAGCCTACTTTTTATCTCAGCCTACTTTTTCAGCCCAATCTACTTTCTCAGTACAGTCTATATTTTCAGCATCACATCGCGCTAAAACTACTCATACCCCAAAAACTCGTAATCAAAGTATTTTCGATGCTCCACGCCCGCTAAGTTGGAATTGACCTTGTTCGGGTGTTTGTACTCGTGCCAGCTGGCGACGTTACGCCCGACATTTAATTTGGGAAAGGCCAAATGTTCTAGCGGTTTTCTTTCTATTTTGTCTTTTCGGTCTATTCCAACGATTAGTTCAGACTCTGAACCTTCTACCTGCACAGCTTCAACCTGCACAGCCTCGACATCTAAACCATGAACATTCAAACCGGGAACATTCAAACCCTCGACCTCCACAGATAAGAAACGCTGCAATTTCTGCAAGCTGCCCTGCTCGCTAATATCAATCGCTAGTAAGTCATCACGATTGCTAAAATACGTTTTTACTGCGCGTTCGTGGCGAGTGTAACAATCAACAAGTTGATTATTGGATAGCGGCAGTGTCGAGGAAAATACGTGCTGGAAACTGCGTTTTAATACTGGATTAAATCGGCCTGTTTTTGGCTCTAAATGCGGCGCCATTTTTCCGAGCAACATGGTAATGGAAGGCACCCATTCATCCAGTTTTCGGGATAAATAAATAAACTTAGAATTAGGAAATAATTCATCCAAATGCCGATAGTCGCTAAAACACGGTGCATCCGATATCACTTCGGCGACTTCAAAGGCTTTTTTGGTAAAGGCAGTATGAGCCACTAAAAATCCCATTTCTAATAACGCCACACTGATACTTGTGGTGCCCGTTCTGGGTAAACCAATAATGAATATTTTAGACATCGGATGTTCTTAGGTGCAAAAACGTGAGTATATGTGGGCTTGGATAGCGATATAAAAACTAACTTATGGGGATTCATCATAAGCTAAGTTTTTAATTAAACTTAGGAAACTTAATCATCGAGTGGAATCCGTGATCGTTATTTGTTAACCGGATGACACGGGCAGCTAGTCAGGTGATCGTTTACCATGCCCATGCTTTGCATAAAGGCATAGCAAGTCGTTGGGCCAACAAATCCAAACCCTGATTTTTTGAGCGCTTTACTCATGGCATTCGATTCTGGCGTTTGCGCTTCGGCTTCGCTCATGTCTTTTAAATGATTTACTTTGGTTTTGTTGCCCACAAACGACCACAGCCATTCCACCATATCAACGCCCTGCGCTTCCATGGCCAGCCATGCTTTGGCATTTTTACGAATGGCTTCGAGCTTACCGGCATGGCGAATAAGCCCAGCATCGGTTAAACAGTCGGCGATGTCGGCATCAGTCATTTTGGCGATTTTTTCGGGTTTGAATTGATGAAAACGCGAGCGATAGTTGTCACGTTTTTTCAGTACGGTAATCCAGCTAAGGCCTGCTTGTTGGCCTTCTAGACAAATTTTTTCGAATAATTTTTCGCGCTTGCGATTCGGAACGCCCCACTCGTTATCGTGGTAGGCTAAGTACAATTCACCTTTTGCCCAAGGGCAAGCCTGTAACTGAACGGACATCAGGCAACGTCTAATTTAGTGAACACTAAGGTGCGGTTATTGGCTGGCATGTCTTCGTCGGCAGTTAAAAATAAACCGTATTGGCGGGCGATTAACATTAACTGTTCAAAATCTTTGATACCGCTGTCTGGATCACGTGAGCGTAACCACTCGTCCAATGTAAGATTACCTTCGCTGGTGTATTGGCCGTCGTAATTAAACGGACCATAAATGATCAGTAAGCCTTCTTGGGGTAACAGACGTTGCACACCCGCCAACATGCTGTGTATTTTCTTCCAATTAACAAAATGTACGAAATTAGAAATGAACACAGCATTTGGCTGACAAGCAGGCCAGATATCTTGTTCGACATCTAATTCTTTGGGCG
>JARGOI010000357.1:0-1140 GCA_029212275.1 Thalassolituus sp. | reverse complement strand
GCATTTGGCTGACAAGCAGGCCAGATATCTTGTTCGACATCTAATTCTTTGGGCGAGCAAAAATTAGGATTATTGGCGTAAGTACGCCAAGCCTCGATGTTGGCCAAGTTTTCTGCCAACTCGGTGGCTTGCCAAGTGACGCCCGATAAGTGCTTGGTCATAAAGGCGGCGTGCTGTCCGTTACCGCTGGCCAATTCCAAGACCAAAGCATCGTCTGGCAGATAGCGACCAAGCACGTCCAAAATGGGACGCTGATTGCGCAGACACGACTCTACCACCGGCAAATGCGCAGGCAAATCGACTGGCAAGCTGGATATCGCTGCTTTGGCGTCGGTCACTGAGTCAAAATCGGCTGGTGACATAGGAAAACACTGTAATTATTGAAAAATCAGTATCGCATAACACACTATGTTTACAATCCTCATAGCAAAGATAACGAGATCTTACATAAAAATAATCTAAAAATATGCTGACTATTTGTTCTTCAAACAAAATATGCACCAAATCGACACTATTTTCTTCGTAAAATTGCTGCATTGACAGCGACCCTTTAGAATACTCATCTTCTTATTACCAATTGGCCAAACAGTCACTATGCGCGCTACCGAATTCCTGATGATTACCGAAAAAGAAACTCCTGCCGATGCCGTGGTGGTTAGCCACCAGTTAATGCTTCGCGCTGGTCTTATCCGTAAATTAGCGGCTGGGTTATATACCTGGATGCCATTAGGATTACGCACATTGCGTAAAGTCGAACGAATTGTTCGCGAAGAAATGGATCGTACTGGTGCACAAGAGGTATTGATGCCAGCAGTTCAACCTGCCGAGCTGTGGGAAGAAACTGGACGTTGGTTTCAATATGGTGGCGAGTTGCTGCGTGTAAAAGATCGTCATAATCGCGATTTCTGCATTGGGCCAACGCACGAAGAAGTCATTACGGATTTAATACGCAACAATATCAGCAGCTATAAGCAGTTGCCGCTTAACCTTTATCAAATTCAAACTAAATTCCGTGACGAAACGCGTCCACGCTTTGGTGTGATGCGTGCCCGTGAATTTATTATGAAAGACGCCTACTCGTTTCATGCTAGCGACGAAAGCCTAAATGACACCTACGAAAAAATGCACGCGGCTTATACC
>JARGOI010000009.1:12032-20136 GCA_029212275.1 Thalassolituus sp. | reverse complement strand
ACCTTAATGGCCCACCATTGGCAACATGAACTTCTGTTTGTGCAGCAGCGCAAGCAGAGTGAATTGCTGTTCGTTGATCAGCAAGGTCAATCTCATGCATGGTCGTTGCCGTCTTGGGAGAATGAACAGTTAGACTGGTTAGTGATAACAACCAAAGCCTCTGATACCTTGACAGCACTGGAATCCATCCGCACTAAGCTCGATAAAATTGATCGTCTTATGTTGTTGCAAAATGGCATGGGCCAACAACAAGCCGTATGCGATTGGCTGTCAAAACACCAAGTCGCTACTGAGCTTTGGGTCGCCTCATCAACCGAAGGCGCATATGTAGAAAATGGTCATGTGATCTATGCAGGCGCTGGTCAGACATTCGCTGGGCCTTGGGGTAAAGAATCGAACCAAGCGGTCACCACGCATAATGATGATGCGCATAGCGATAAACAACCCATACTTCCGCCTAAAATTATTTATGACGAGCACATTAAAACCAGACTGTATGGCAAACTCGTTATCAATGCGGTTATTAATCCGCTCACCGGTTTTTACCGTTGTCACAACGGCGAACTTCTGACCAATACAGACTATTATGCACACTTTGTCGCACTGGCCGACGAAGTGTCGACCATCGCCAACGCTCTGCAATGGCCTGTCACCAAAACCTTATTGCAAGATGTCGAAAACGTGGCTCGACTCACTGCCAATAATCGCTCTTCCACATTACAAGACATTCTAAAAAACAAAGTCACCGAACTGCCCTATATTACCGGCTACTTATTACAGCAAGCTCAACTTATTGGATTGTCGGCGCCGCTGAATCAGATACTGTACTCGGCACTTTATTGTGAAGAGAACTCGGCACAGAACTCTGCACAGGTACCTCAACATGAGTTATTTGACCCAGGGACGGTCAGCGAATGAATGAAGATCAACACAATAACTGTATTTTTTCAGCGCTGTTTATTCATTATTGCGGCAGCAGGTATGCGCTATGCTGATTCGTCATAAAGCCATGTTGGCCATCATCGTCATTTGTTCTTTGATGATTATTACCCTTACCAGCATCTCCGTGTTCGCCATTGAGTATGCGAGGCAAATATATCTGCAAAATAATATTTCTCTGAAGACCAGTGAATTTATTATTTTTGCTGTCTTCTTAGTGTTAATCGCAACGTCAGGTTTATTTGGTTTGTATGCATTGCTGCGCAAGTGGCAACTGATTTCTTTTCACTCGCTGCAACAGGACATTCTTGCGGCCATAGACCAACCCAGTGATAAACCAGTGGTTATTCAGACTAACGATCCTGATATTCAGCCATTGGTTCAAACTCTGAATGATTTATTTTGGGTGAAAGATCAACGCTCTCAACATCTATTGATCGCCCATCAAAAAGCGGATATGGCTCGTATTCGTGCCACCAGGTTGGCAAATGAAACACGAGCAATTAACGAAGCGCTGGCCAATGAAATATCGATAAGACAAGACGTTGAAAACCAATTACAAGACACCAAAAATCTATTGGATGGCATTTTAAATGCGATGCCTACCGCACTCTTTGCATTAGATTCACGCAACCATATTGTGCAGTGCAATCGTCAAGCAGGCGAATGGTTGAATCGTGACCATACGCAATTAAAAGGGCTGCCTTTACTCGAATTAATTCCAGAATTAACAAAAGTAGCCCTCCTACCCAAAACTCCGGCACATCCTGCATTGCTGCAAAAAGCGGAACGACTGGCGATTTCAAGTTTTACCCAGTCGATGATTACTCATGTATTGGTTTATCCACTTTCAGAACAGCAGCAAGCGCGTATTGTGGTACGTATCGATGACGTTAGTCACCGACATAAAATGGAAGAAATCATGGTGCAAACCGAAAAAATGATGACGGTTGGTGGCTTAGCGGCGGGAATGGCGCACGAAATTAATAATCCTCTTGGTGCAATATTACAAAACCTACAAAATATCCGTCGCCGCACCCAGCAGTCATTAGATGCCAATGTCGAGGTTGCTGACAGCATTGGTATTGAATTAGACGATGTCCAAAAATATTTAGAACAACGCGCGGTATTTACTTTTTACGACCATATTCAAGAAGCTGGCGAACGAGCGGCAGGTATTATCAAAAACATGCTGCAATTTGCTCGTAATGATCAACAAAATAAACGCATTATTGCGGTGGGTGAGTTAATGGATTCGACGTTGGCCATTGCTAGCAATGATTTTTCATTAACGGATATTACCGTATTAGCCAGCGATGACTTGCGTCAACAAACCCTTGAATGCGTTCCAAGCGAAATCCAACAAGTGTTGGTGAATTTATTACGTAATGCACAGCAAGCGCTGGATGCATTTGAGTCAGCCGAAGTTGATTGGCACCCGGCCATTATTTTTAAAGCGGTGGCACAAAAATCGGGCATTTCGTTTGTAATTGAGGACAATGGTCCGGGCATTGAACACAATCACATCAAGCATATCTTCGAGCCCTTTTTTACCACAAAAGAAGTGAGCCAAGGTACCGGATTAGGTCTGTCCGTGTCGTATTTTATTATTACTTCCCATCATAATGGTAAGCTCACTTACGCCCCAAATTCGCGAGGACACGGAGCGCGATTTGATGTCTTTTTGCCCTTCACTTCAGCAGCACCTGAGCACCCAATTACCCCAGTCGAATAACAGCAGCGCCTTGACCCAAAGAGATCACCAAGGTAATCTTCGCGGCGATTCAGGTGCTTGGGCAAACACGGTGAGTGAATGCCTGAGTTAAACGGGAAGATTGGTTCGTGTGATTTCACACCATTCCAACGCTGCCCCCGCAACGGTGATCGACCATACTGCTGATACACACGCCACTGTGATTATGTATTTTTATACATTCATGGGAAGGCATCAGTAGCGAGTATTTACTCAGGTCGTCAGCCCGGATACCGGCCTGCATCCAGTCACGACAAGTATTGCGGTGGGCGATACGGGCGTTAGATCACCGCTCCTGTTTACATAATTACGATTAAAAAAATTCGTATTGTTCCAATATTAGCGGCGTGATCCGGTTCCCTCCTTCCCCGCCGAATGGTTTATTACCTTTCGGAGTTTACATGAAACACCTTTTATTGGGCGCTACAGCGGCCATCAGTGTATTAGCATCACTCTCGGCCATAGCGGCAGAATCTGATACTAATACCAATCAGTCACAAAAACCCATTCCTGAAATAGTGGTCACCGCCAACCGTGTTGCTGCGCCAGTGATAAATTCTGCGCAAATAGAAGTACTTAATCGCGCAGATATTGAACGTTCGGCGGCGGGTAATTTGGCTGAATTACTGTCGACCAAAGCCGGTTTTGAATTTTCTCAAAATGGCGGTTCGGTGAGCTTATCGAATTTGCGTATTCGTGGTTTAAACAGCAAACAAATTCTTTTTTTGGTGAACGGCCAGCGTTTTGACGACCCTACCTCGGGCATCGCACAATACCAATTGATTCCTTTAGCGCAAATTGAGCGCATTGAAATTATTAAAGGCAGTCGCAGTGCCATTTATGGTGCCGATGCTCAAGGCGGTGTGATCAATATTATTACGCGCAAAGACGCCAGTGGCAGCAGTATCAGCGCCACACTGGGCAGCAATCAAACTCGTCAAATTTCTGTGGGTAGCCAAGTACAGCAGGATAATGTCACGGCCTATGCTGGGGCAGTACACGAAAGCAGTGCCGGCTATGATTTTGAAAATGACAGCAGTAACGACGCCGATGGCTATGAACGAAATGGCTTAAATGCTGGCGTAAGCCTTGCGCTCACTGATGCTCAAGCGATTAATTTTGACTTGCAAATGAGCAAGGGCTATTACCAATACGACAGCGATTTTTATTATGATCAAGCCGACTACGATAGCCGTTCTTATACCCTAGGTTATGTCATAAATACCGACATCTTCAATTTGAAAGCGCAAGCAGGTCGCAATTATGATAGACGCTGGAGTTACGGCAATATCGCCACTCGCAGTAACGGTGAAGCATTAACGGGGTCGCGCATTGATAGCGCTGAAGTTACAGCGATTGTGAATCTTAGCGACCACCACAGTATTATTTCCGGTACGGATCTACGCACCACTAATCTCACTACCCGTCCGATCGAATACGATGAAGAATTCGAGCAAAACAAAGGCGCATTGCTGGCCTATCGCTTTGATAACGACACCATTGCTTTAGAAGCTGGGACACGCTATGACGACAACAGCAACTACGGTGAATTTTGGTCATTCAATACCAATGCTCAGATTACTTTTGATAACGGTGATTCTTTAGCATTCGGACAAGCCACGGCATTTCGCGCGCCCACCTTTGATGATTTATATTACCCAGGTTTTTCCAACCCCGAATTAGAAGTGGAAAGATCGCGTACTTGGACGGTGGATTATCACATTCCAGTGATCCTTGCTGATCAAAATGGCTCTATTACCGTCAGTGGTCAACGTGCCGTATTCAGTAACCAAATTGTTTATAATAACGCGACATTTCAAAGCGAAAATATCGGTCACAGCTACGTCAATTTTGCCAGCGTTGAGTGGCAACAAGATTGGAGCAACCAGTGGCGCTCCGAGTTAAGCCAAGAATGGACCGAAGCAGTGAATACCGATACGAATGAAGCCATACTGCGTATTCCTGTGCGAGCAACCAAAGCCAATATATTATGGAACATCAATCGCTTCGAAACCCATATTGCAGGTATTTATCGAGATCAAGCAAAAGACGTGGGTTTTGACAGTAGCTTTAATTCCTTCACCACCGATTTACCAGCCTATTTCCTGCTGAATGCCGGGGTGAATTATCAAGCCAGCGACGCATTTAATGTGGGGGTAAAAGTCGATAATCTAACGAACAAAGATTATGAAACAGCTTTCGGTTACCCTGCCCGTGGTCGCTATGCAGAAATCACTGGTCGCTACGACTTTTAACCTTAATTGATTGGAGAGTTTACATGGGCAATCGTTTATCCAAAATTGTAACGCGTACCGGCGATACTGGCAGCACCGGCTTAGGTGACGGCAGCCGCTTACGCAAAAGCGATGCCCGTGTGGACTGCATGGGAGACATCGACGAGCTAAACTCATGGATCGGAATGTTAAGGGCAGCATTGGCTACAGACGATGAAATACAAACCGTATTGAGTCAAATTCAACACGATTTATTCGATTTGGGCGGTGAGCTGGCGATGCCTGGCTACACCGCATTAAATGACGACATGGTGTTGCAACTGGATGATGCATTAGAAGACTTGAACGCTGACCTTCCACCGATCAAAGAATTTATTTTACCGGGCGGGAATGAAGCCGCAGCTCGTTGTCACATGGCGCGCACAGTGGCTCGACGAGCAGAGCGTACCTATGTGGCGCTGCTTGATAGAGAAACCTCCGCTACCGAAGACAAGGCCAATCCTTTGGGATTGCAATATCTCAATCGTTTGTCTGATTTGTTTTTTGTGATGGCAAGGTCGTTAGCAAGACGTGACGGTGGTAGTGAAGTCTTGTGGCAAACGCGCCGTAAAAAATAGTCTGACTGATTTTTTGTCCATAAAAACCGCTCCCACAATAACCGCTGCCATAAAAAAACCCGCAAAAGCGGGTTTTTTTATATCTCTGTATAGAGAATTATTCAGCAGGTGCTGCTTCATCGAGCAAAGCTTTTAACTCACCTTTGGCGTGCATGTCAGTAATGATGTCACAGCCACCCACCAACTCACCGTTCACCCACAACTGTGGAAAGGTCGGCCAGTTTGCGTACTTCGGTAAATGGGTACGAACTTCTTGATTGGACAGAACGTCGACGAAAGCGAATTTTTGTCCACACTCCATCACGGCTTGTACCGTACGAGCAGAAAAGCCGCACAATGGCTGATTAGGAGAACCTTTCATATACAGCAGGATACTGTTGCTCTCGATCTGGTCTTTGATGACCTCCATAATATCCATAAATACTCTCTCTCTTCGAAATTTTAAAAAATGAAAGTTTAACACAGCCCAGCGTGCATCTAACAGTGCTGAGGCTCTCACACGCACTAAGAGCCTCAACTACGACATTAATTTTGCGAATAATATTCAGGGAACGACCGTTCTGTTGGATCCAACAATGCTAATCGTTGCCCACCATTTTCATGTTCTAAAATAACGCGATAAGTCAGTACTGCTTTTACGTATTCGCGTGTTTCACGAAATGGGATGCTTTCTATAAACTGATCATAGGAATCGTATTTTGTCTGAATCCAGCGATCAACCCGCATTGGCCCAGCATTGTAACCCGCCAAAACGGCAATTAAATTGCCATTGAATTTTTCTGACAGCGTTTGTACATAGTGGCTAGCCAGCTTGATATTGTAATCTTGATCGAATAGTTGTTCGGGACCTCGGTATTCCACGTCCAATTGCTTTGCGATCAATCGTGCAGTGCCCGGCATGACTTGCATTAAGCCACGGGCACCAACATGCGACATGGCATTGCGATTAAAAGCACTTTCGCGACGCGCAATGGCCATTAACAATAACGGATCAACGTTTCTTTTTTCTGCCCAACGATTAAATTGATCTTGAAACGCCAGAGGAAAACGATGCGGTACAAAATCCCAGAGTTTGCCTTGTATGGTGGCGTTAATCGATAAATTGTACCAATCATTGACGCGCGCATATTCAGCGAGTACTTGTACTTTTTCTGGGTATTTTTGCATTATAAAATACCATTCAGACAATGCCAGAGAGTTTTCATCTATGGCCATTAATGCCTTGATACGCTGAATAGCAGGCGACTCTCCGACTTCCGTCAGAGATTCCGCGCTGATTAAACGCGTATCTTTATTAAAGGCGTAAGGCTGGCCCAATTTTTCGGCCGCCATAAAACCATAAAAATTACGTTGCTCGGATGCCACTTTGTAGGCTTCTTGAGCTTCGTCAAAACGCTCTTTATTTTCCAGAGCTCGGGCACGCCAATATTGGTTATAGCTATCTAAGGCATCCGTCCCACCGACTTTTGCGGTCCACTTCAGAATTGCATCCCAGTCACTTTCTTTGATTGCGTTACGCAACACAAATTCGAAATCTTTGGCATTCTCGCGTCTCTCTAAAATTGGATGGATAGTATCTCGCAACTGATCCTCTGGCAGAAGATAGATATAACGCAGCAGTACATCTTCAATATTTTCTATTTGCGAAAGTGAGAAGTTAAATTTCTGTTGGTATTGTGGCCATAAGCGCGCTGCTTCTAAGGTGTTTTCGTTAGCTAGATACATCATCGCGGAGTACGCAAACCTGGGTGTGCGTGTTTGTTCGCTGACCGATAACTCGGGTAAACCAGCAATAACGGTCGGTTTTTTAATGATGGTTTCTAAATAAGACAGGCTTTTTTTCCAAGATTCCTGCTCTAATTTTCTTTCTAAAAAGAGGACAATGTTGGTATTGCCAGACGCCAAGGCCAATTCCATACGCTGCCAGATAAGATCATCATCTAACTGATTTTCTGCCATCATCGCATCAAACAAGGGATCGCAGGCATCGGGGCGAGATGCGCCATGCAGCCACAAGGTCTTGCCACCACTGAACGCTAATTCTTTGTCGGTCTTAAGTTTTGCACGATAGAAGTAACATTTATTCTCAACACTGTAGGGAAGCGCGGGACTCATTGCCAAAAAGGCATCCCATTTTTGCGCTCTGCCATACGCTCGCAAAGCGCTGCTGCGCAACCAATTGGGTAATGGCGTTTCGGAATATTTTTTTTCAAACTCCAAGAATTGGGACATTGACAACTGCGGAAGCGACGAACGCAGACGATGATATTCAATATAAGGAGCTAATACATGACTATCGAGGTTATCAGGCACCGCACTCCAGTTACCATTTCGCGCGGCAGTCAAAGCAGCGGCAAATCTTTTATTCTCAGCAGCTTTGGTGGCGGCAGACTCGCTAGCAAGAGGTTCAAAGATGGTATCAATAGGGGTATTGATTGGAGTATCAACGGTAGTTATCTCATTAGCAGCAAAGGTGGTGGTTGCCAAACCGATGGAAGAAAGACCGATAAACAGAGCACAGCGGGTGTGCATTAAGCGGGGCATAGAAGACACCTAATCCT
>JARGOI010000009.1:4491-11932 GCA_029212275.1 Thalassolituus sp. | reverse complement strand
CAAACGGTGCGCAAGTTTGGATGCAGCTCAATCATCCCGGCAAACAAAGCCCTAAGATGCTAAATACCGACCCCATGGCGCCAAGTGCAATCCCATTTCGAAAAGATATGCAGGGATTTTTTGGTACCCCACGCGCAATGACGGAAGCGGAGATCCAAGATGCCATTCAGCGTTTTGCCAACGCTGCAGCACTGGCAAAAAAAGCGGGGTTTGACGGCGTTCAAATTCATGGCGCGCACGGTTACTTAGTTAGCCAATTTCTATCTCCAGCTCATAATCAACGTGACGATCATTGGGGTGGATCAATCGATAATCGCATGCGTTTTGTTTTGGCGATTTACGATGCCATTCGTCAGGCCACCGGAGATGATTTCAACGTGGGGATTAAAATGAATTCCGCTGACTTCCAGCGTGGTGGTTTTGCTGAGGAGGATGCCTTTTTAGTCGCCAGTGCTTTGGCTAAGCGCGGCATCAATTTAATTGAAGTATCGGGTGGTACTTACGAAACGCCAGCCATGTCCAAGGGTAAGAAAAAGGAAGACGTAAAAGCTTCGACTCAACAACGGGAAGCGTACTTTTTAGAGTTCGCAGAAACGTTACGAACCAAAGTCGATGTACCTTTGATGGTGACCGGCGGGTTTCGAACCCGCGCTGGTATGGAAGCCGCGTTAGCCTCCGGCGCCTGTGACATTGTTGGGCTAGGCCGTCCACTATGCGTCGAACCTGATTTGGTAAATGAAATCATTGCTGGCAACGATTTTCATAGCGTCGTTAGGCCCATTAAAACCGGCGTTAAGGTGATTGATCGTATGGCGCTAATGGAAGTGTCGTGGTACGCGCGTCAATTGCACCGCATGGGCAATGGCAAAGAGCCACGTCGTCAAGATCAGGGATTTTGGTCGTTATTGGATGTGTTGTGGATCATGATTTACCGTGGTTTATTCAATCGTATCGGACGGTTGCGTGCCTCGTAATTGCATTTCACTGAACGGCATTATTCAGAGCTGCACATAATACGAAGAACTCTGTCAGAGCATTTTAAAAGCTGGTTTTAAATGCTCTGACAGCACTGAGATCAGAATCGATACTGGATTCAAGTTAGATTTTAAAACGTCCAATATTTTCTTTCAGGGTGCGGGATATGCCCGATAACTGCACAGACACTTCTCTCGTTTTGCCGATATTACCCAATGACTCGTTAGATAATGACTCCAGTGATGAGGTACTGCGTTCAACATCTTCGGTCACATGGCTTTGTTCTTGAGTCGCCGTCGCAATTTGCAGAATCTCGTCATTACTGGACAAAATTGCCGACTCCATACTTTCACTCAATGCTTGCAAGTGCTGCGACATACTGGATGCCTCTTTCATTTGTTTCGTACCTGAATTCATTGCAGAAACCGCGCTCGCCACACCACTTTGCAACGCTTCAATCATGGTTTGAATGTCAGTCGTTGACTTTTGGGTACGCCCAGCCAGAGTTCGAACTTCATCAGCAACAACGGCAAAACCACGTCCTTGCTCACCGGCTCGTGCCGCTTCAATGGCGGCGTTCAAAGCCAGTAAGTTGGTTTGTTCGGCAATGCTACGAATCACATCCAATACCGACGCTATTTGCTCGGACTCTTTCGATAAATTCTCAATCACAATGGCGGTAGACTCCACTGTTTTCGACAGACTTTCGATGCGTTGTACATTGCTGATCATGGTTGTTTTCGATTCGGATGATGCCTCATGAGCATTACTGGTGCCATCCAATGCACCTTGCGAGTTTTTAGCGATCGCATGAACCGCTTTGTTTAACTCACTCACAGAACTGGTTATTTGGTTCAAAATTGAAGCTTGCTCGTTGGCAATGCGGTCACCGTCAGTGGCTGATGATTCAAGGTCGTTAACGGTTTTATCCAGATGCAAGAAATCGGATTTAATCGCTCCAATTAAGGATTGTAAACTGTCCATCAGCCCATTAAATGACTTGGCTAAATCGGCAACTTCATCAGTGCCAATTACCGGCAAACGAGTACGTAGATCGCCGCCGCCATGGGTAATTTGCTCAATCGCTGAACGCAAAGAAGCCAATGGCAGACTAATCAACCGAGAACTTAGAAAGATACTGATAATAATCGCCGCTAATACGAGCCCCATTCCTAACAGAGAAGCAATATTTTGGATGGTGGCAGTATTCTGATTTTCAATGGAAGATACATGTGCAATGTCCACAACCTGCTCTACCACTTGGTCGTAATGAGTTCTTAATTGTGCAAATGTCTTAATGCCCTCTGACTCTTCCATCTGAATTGCTTGTTCAACATCACCACTATTGATCAAACCAATGACCTTGTTAGATGAAGCAAGCCACGCTTGATAATCTGTTTCAAAAGTCTTCAGAGAACTGTCGATATTAGGATATGACTTCATACTTGCTCGAACCACTTGCATGCGATCATAGGCTTGTTGAGCATTTTCATTAAAATCATCAAGTAACTGGCTATGCATCTGATTATCAGAAAACTTTAAGATCATGCCATCAATAGCAATTTTAGCTTGATGTAAATCTCGGTCCGCATTTAAACCAGCCTCAATCGCCGAAATAAATTCACTCGATATTTCATTGGACTGGTTCGCCATTTCTTTACCATTGAGCATGGTAAAAGTGGAGCTAGCAATCATAATCAGACCGATCACTGCAAAAGGAATCGCCAATTTTTGACGAATTGTAAGATGACTAATCGCAGACATAAAATTTTTCCTGCCTAAAACAAATTCAGCCTTAATAAATAAAGGTATCGCTTTCATAACTATAGTTCTAGAAAGCGATTTTGCGACTGTAAAGACTGTATTTTTTGTGACAAGAGGTATCTAGAGAATGGAGAGTTGCAATAGAAAGCTAACCTGCGATCCCCTAGATCATCAATATCCTTGTTAAGGGATCAAAATTTGGATTGGATTTTCTTCCATCACCACATTTAACGGTAAATGGGTGACGGAATCGCCATCGGCCTGTACGGGTTCTGATGATACCGTAGTTTCATTGCCGATGTTTTCGACCACGATATGCTTGGCCGCCACAGAAACAATACCCGGCATGCGCTCTAGTTGACCGACAGGCAATCCCAATAAGGTCATTAAGAATCGTAACGGACTGCGGCTCGACATCATTAATACTTGGGTCTTCGCAGAGCTTAAATCGGCATGCCGAGAAATCGTAAACGAGCCGCCGTATAAGCGACCATTGGTGATCACCACCGAGTTGGCTTGATAGACCTTGCCATCAACCGTCACCTGATAATTCTTCGACCCAAACCACTTAAGTTGCTTGATCATCGAGAGAATATAGGCAAATTTGCCGATACGTTTTTTCAATGCTAAATCAACGTTATCGACCACCCAGGCATCGTAACCAACACCAGCCATCAATAAGAATCGACGACCATTTGCACGTGCAGGGTATATTTCTTTGGTGAGTTCGTTACGAAACATCCGCACAATTTTGCTAGCACTGCGGCCAATACCCAGTTCTTTAGCCAAAACATTGGTGGTGCCAATTGGAATTACAGCCAAGCGATAGCTGTTATTAGGACGGTTGATTAAACCATTCACCACTTCGTTGACCGTCCCGTCGCCACCCGCAGCCACCACGATATCGAGCTCGGTGGTCATCTGCTGCAAATACCTTGTGGCATCACCAGCGCTCTGGGTAGCGTAATAATCGACGTCGTGACCTAATATTTTCAGTCCTTCAATGACACGATCCACCAGCACATTATTGCCGTTACCGGAGATGGGATTATGAATGACGAGAATATAAGACACAGCAGGCAACCTAAATAATGGCCGGCTATTCTACCCAGATCACGGGCGAATCTCATCCGTTTCTATTGCATTTACCTCATAACCACCTCCGCCCGGAGTATGGATGCAAAAGGTATCGCCAGCGTTCATAGCGACATCCGCACACCCTGCCAACCATTCAATGCGTTTATCTGCTTTGTTATTAGCCCGCAACACAAAATTCACCCCAGTCTGACCGCACTGCGCGCCATTAAGAGAAAATGTCGGTACCTGACGATGGCCACTAATGATGTTGGCTTGCATCGGTTCGAGAAAACGAATGTGTCGTTCAACGCCATTACCGCCGGAGAAACGTCCAGCGCCACCGCTCAGTTGTCGAATGTGAAACAGATCCAACACCACCGGAAAGCGTTGCTCTAAAATTTCGGGATCGGTTAAGCGAGAGTTGGTCATATGGGTGTGCACCGCACTGGCACCAACCCCCAAACGACTGGCCCCAGCGCCACCGCATATGGTCTCGTAATATTGGTAGGTCTGATTACCAAAAGTGAAATTATTATTGGTGCCCTGCCCACCTGCCATTAAACCTAAAGCCCCCATTAAACAATCAACCAAATACTGCGCCGTTTCGACATTACCGGACACCACCGCCGCGGGATGTTGCGGCGCAATCATCGACGCTGGCGGGATGGTTATCGTTAACGGGCGGAAGAATCCGGCGTTCAGTGGAATGGCCTTGGCGACAAGCAACCGAAAACTGTACAACACCGCCGCACGCACCACCGACGTCGGCGCGTTAAAGTTTCCTGGATGCTGCCCCTGCTTTGGACGATACCCAGTGCCGGTAAAATCGACTTCCGCGGTTTTATCCTGTTGATCGACACGAATAGCAACGTTAAACAGCGAGCCATCGTCCATGGCGTAACTGAACTGACCATCTTCGAGTGTCGCCAAACAGTCCCGTAACATTTGCTCAGCATTGTCTTGCACATGCGCCATGTAACCATGCACCGTATCGGTACCATAATTTGCGCACAAACGAATCAGCTCTTTCGCGCCCGTTTCGCACGCCGCCAACTGCGCCATAAGATCGGCGATGTTTTGCTGTGGATTACGCGCGGGATAACGTGCTGACTGCAGAGCCTGAATTATTTCCTCTTGTTGAAATACGCCATCGCGCACTAAGTAGAGGTTATCCAGTATCACGCCTTCTTCGTCGATATGGCGACTGTAGGCCGGCATCGATCCGGGCGTAATACCGCCAATATCAGCATGATGACCACGCGCTGCCACGTAAAAATCGGCAGAAGATTGGTTCGGATTGATAAAAACCGGTTTAACCACGGTGACATCAGGCAAATGCGTGCCACCGTTATAAGGCGTATTCAATACAAACGCATCGCCTGCGATCATGTTCGGATGATCGCGCATCACCACCTGAATGCTCTCGCTCATTGAGCCTAGATGCACTGGGATGTGCGGAGCATTTGCCACCAGTTCACCCGCTCCGTCAAACAGCGCACAGGAAAAATCCAAACGTTCTTTGATATTGACACTGCTGGCGGTTTTTTCCAGAACAAAGCCCATTTGCTCAGCCACGGACATAAACAGGTGATTGAAAATTTCGAGTTTTATCGGGTCGTATTGAGCGCTGCTGTTTGCTGCATCCAGAGGCCCATTGGATGCTGGATCTGCTGATTTTTGCTGATCAATTGCTTCTTGCTGGTCAGTTGGTTTTTGCTGGTCAGTTGCTTTTTGTTTAGTTAGCAGCAAAGCTCCGCTGCTAAGAACACGCAATTGCCAGCCTGGCTCGATCACGTGGGTAGAATTCGCATCGCACAACAGCAGAGGGCCACAAAGCTGGGCATCAGAACCAATATCGTTACGATGCAATACGGGAACATCGCGCCATTGACCATGGACATACAATGGTGCCGTTTGATTCTTTATTTCTCGACGATGGTGTCCAGCAGAATCCTCACTAGCAGTAGCAATATTTGAGTTTAGATCCGAACTCAATCGAGGAAGTTCGCAGCCACCACTCACCACCTCTAGCTGCAAAGCGTCTATCCAAACGGCTTTGTCGGAATAGCAAAATCCAAACAGTTGCTTATGTTGCTGGGCAAATTGCTCTAACGCCAATTCTGGAGAAGTCCAGCTAACCAATAACGGCGTATCCGATCCGTCATAGCGCAAATAAGCGCGCCAAATGGTTTGATATTCTGGGCCTTGTTGATCATTTTTTTGATGAGAGGCTGTTTTAAAGCTCGCTCGAGCAAGCAAGGACGACTGCGCCGCACTCATCGACACCAATGCGTCATCATTTAACATGGCATCGACTGACAGCTCAAAAAGCTCCCGCTGTTCGGCAATACCAATGCCATAAGCCGAGAGAACACCAGCCAAGGGATGCAAATACACGCGCTGCATGCCTAATGCCGACGCCAAGGCGCAAGCGTGCTGTCCACCTGCACCACCAAACGCATTGAGCAGGTATTTTTGCACATCGTAACCGCGCTGAACGGAGATTTTTTTCACCGCTGCTGCCATGGTTTCCACCGCGATGGTCAAAAATCCTTCGGCTAATTGCTCAACACTCCAAACTTGCCCAGTCACAGCACTTACCTGCTCTACCAGCTGCTGAAATTGTGCTTTTACCGTTTCGACATCCAACGGCTGATCGTGCGCAGGGCCAAACACCGCAGGAAAATGTGTCGCCTGTAGGCGCCCCAATACCAGATTGCAATCGGTCACGGTTAAGGGACCGCCATTGCGATAACACGCCGGTCCCGGATAGGCCCCCGCCGATTCTGGGCCAACTTGTAAGCGTCCATCAGCAAACTGAACGATGGAACCGCCCCCGGCGGCAACCGTATGAATTTTCATCATCGGGACGCGTAAACGTACACTATTAACGATGGTTTCTGTGTCTCTTTCGAGGTCATTGGCGTAATGACTGACATCGGTCGAGGTGCCACCCATATCAAAGCCAATAATATTTTCGAAACCGTCGGCCACGGCACTGCGCGACATACCCACGACGCCACCAGCAGGGCCAGATAAAATAGCGTCTTTACCGTAAAACTGATGGGCGTCAGTAAGGCCGCCGTTGGACTGCATAAACTGCAGCTGTGGTGGTGTGTTGGCAGTATTTCGCTCGGAAAGCTGAGCCAACGCCGTTTCAACTTGGCGAATGTAGCGTTTTAAAATCGGCGATAAATACGCATCAGCCACCGTGGTGTCGCCACGCGGGACAATTTTAGGCAGTGGACTGACTTGATGGCTTAATGAAATTTGAGTGAAACCGACGTCTTGCGCCAGCTTGCCAATACTGAGTTCATGCTGAGGGTATTTGTAGCTGTGCATCAGCACCACGGCAATACTGCGAAATCCAGCTTTATAGGCTTCGCGTAACTGCACCAAGGTGGTGTCTTGATCGAGCGCTTGTTCAACGCTGCCATCTGCTAACAGTCGTTCGGAGACTTCATAAACCCTTTGATAAAGTGGCTGCGGTTGTTCGATACAAACAGCAAAAATATCAGGGCGAGTTTGGTAACCAATTTCTAACTGATCACGCAGTCCCTTACTGATCAACAGCAGCGTGTTATCACCTTTGCGTTCCAATAAGGCGTTGGTGGCCACCGTGGTG
>JARGOI010000009.1:2055-4391 GCA_029212275.1 Thalassolituus sp. | reverse complement strand
CAGCAGCGTGTTATCACCTTTGCGTTCCAATAAGGCGTTGGTGGCCACCGTGGTGCCCATTTTCACTTCAGAAATATGAGGACTAAATTGCGCACAGCGTGCCTGTAATACTCGAATACCTTCGATGGCAGCGTCGGCATAGGCACTAGGGTGTTCCGATAACAGTTTGTGCGTTAACAACTGACCGTCGGGCGTTACGGCCACGATGTCAGTGAAGGTACCGCCACGATCTATCCAAAAGCGCCATTGTGGCGCTAATCCATCCAGAGTCGTTGTGTTGTCTTTCGTCTGATTCGAGGACTGCTCTAAGGACGTTGGTTGGGTCTCATTCACGATTTATGCGCCTGATTCAATCATACGTTAGGCCTAATTACTGCGCTACAAAATCACTTAATCGCTGAGAGTTGCGCCTCAACGGCGATGCACTGTTGGTCATCAAAACACAAATTCATCGGTAGGCTTGCGGGCAAAGGTAAGGTCAATTCGAACAACATTAAATGCAGGCCACCCGGTTGCATCGATACAGTTTCGCCGGCAGGTACTGGAAGATTTTCTAAACGACGCATACGCATCACGCCATCGGTATTATCGTGGGTATGTATTTGAATCACACCCGCCCAAGGTGCATTAACGCTGACTAAGGCACGTGTTTCTTTGGTGGTATTGGTAATGTCTACGTAACCTACACTGACAGCGCGTTCGGCGAACGGCGCTTTCACCGTGGCATTTTCCACAGTCATACTCCCTTTAGAGCAGCCTGTTAAAGAAACCACCGTTGCCATTAACATAGTGACAGGAACAAAAAAAATACGACTGATTTGCATACCAATACACCTCAACTTTATGAGCCTGCAGTGTATAAGATCGTCTTTTAAATGTCGCGTTACACGCTCTGAAAAGCGAATCAATAAAACGTATTACTACCCTTTCTTTGTCCAATCCAGAACGTCTTGCAGTGCTGGCATTGGTTGAGAAAAATAGTACCCACCAACACCATCGATACCCGTTGCACGAACGGTAATCACATCTTCTTCTTGCTCTAAGCCTTCAGCCATAACCTGCAAATCCAAGTTATGCGCAATTTGCACCATGCTCTGCACAAAGAAACGATGATCTTGGCTTAGATGAACGCCACGATTGAAGCTGCCATCGACGCGAATGTACGACAAGGGTAAGCGTTGTAAATACGCAAACGCCATGGATCCGGTTCCCACCTGATCAATACCCAACTCGACACCGAGCAATTTAAGTCTGGGTGCTAATTTAGTCAGCGCTACTTCAACATTGGCCAAGGCAAATTCTGGAATTTCTAACGAAATAAGAGAGGTATAGCGCGGGTACATTTGCAAAAGATCAATGAGTTGATGTTGAAAATCTTCATCAATAATCGACGCCGGCGAAATATTGATGCACACGCGCACATTTTTGGGAACACTGGTCAAATTATTGAGATGCGTAAATACTTTGTTAACGATGGCTAAATCAAACTGCGACGACAAACGATGATGTTCGACCATCGGCCAAAAGCGAGCCGCCGAAAGGGTTTGATCATGCCACTGTAAACGGCTGAATACCTCTAACTGAGTTACCGTATTGACGTTGTTAATGACCGGTAAAAACTGTAATTCTATGGCACCCTTCGATAAGGTTTCTTTTAATACATTACGCCAATCTCCAGCCGACCACTCGATTCGTTGAATATCATCCGATTGGTACAACACACAGCACCCCTTGGGTTGCCTCTGTGCTTGGCGTAAAGCCACATCCGCTTGGCTTAAGGCCAATACCGGATCATCTTTTTTTCCTTGCAGAAATACGCCTCCCACATGGAATTCCATACCTTCGCGTAAAGGCAGAACCGACATTCTGAGTAAGCTGCTCAGTTGCTGCATAAACTCATCCGCTTGAGCTGGATCAGTGCAGGGAAAAAAGAGACCGATATCGGCACCTGAGCGACGGCCAACAAAGGATTGAGGTAACTCACTGCACCTTTGATCTAATGTTTTTCCGAGGGTTTTTAATAATTCGTCCCCAGCCAAACGACCGACGCGCAGATTATAATCAGCAAATTTTTGCACCTGCAAAATCATCAACACACCACTGTGCTCGTCACTGCCCATCAATAAATGCTCTAGACGTTGATCGAATCCACGTCGATTAAGCAGACCTGTCGCCTCGTCGTGATAGGACTCTTGGCGAAGACGCTCGGTCATGCGCGCTTGTTCATCAAAAATGGCGCGCAATTTCCTCACCATATGATTCATCGCCAATACCACGCTGCGCAATTCTCGTGCCTTAGGCAAGGTTTCTTGCACTTGTAAGTCACGTTCAGAAAT
>JARGOI010000009.1:0-1955 GCA_029212275.1 Thalassolituus sp. | reverse complement strand
TCGAAGTGATCGCGACCATTCATCGCCGTCACCGCGAGGCTGCCACATAAGAGCACAATGATTAATACGCTGGTTAACAATGAAAACTGCTGTCTTAATGTCATTATATTGTCCTTTTAAATGTCCGCTCTTAGAGATCCATGCCAAGTTCAGCCATACCGATACGCAAATTCGTCCACAAATCGAGTTTGTTAGGATTACCTAACAAGGTGCCCTGTCCTTTCATTTTATCTAGCCACATACCCGTTGCGTTAAAACTGTACACAGGTTCTAAATCTGGGCGTTTATTTGCAGGGCGTATGAGAGGAATTAAATTATCCAGCACTAACGGGATAGAGTCCGCCGTAGGGTAATAGGCCAGCACCATATGAGCTTGGTTAAAACGCAGCGCTTTAACATAGGTGATGCGCAGTTTTTCGACATTAATGCCAAGTTTGATAAGGGAGTAATACTTGGCAATGACGAAGTCTTCACAATCACCACCATTGGTGACCAACGACTCGTAAGGGTTGGCCCAGTAGTCGATTGAATCCCAATGTTTTTGATCAGAAATGTAGCGCACATTTTCATTAAAAAATGAATTAATTGCGACAAGCTTTTCGGATTCGGATAAAAACTGGGCGTCAGCCATTGCTTCACGCCAACGATCAATTCGCTCTGCAGCCCGATGGTTGTAGTCATTCTTTGCTTTTTGCGTCAATGCTTGGGGTACCCAGTCGTTGGCGTCGGCGATAACCCAAAAGGTAACTATAGCCACCAGCAACACCCACAAGGTATTGACGGAAAAGTAATTAGTACGCCGCGTCATGGTATTCAAATGACTGAGTCATATCTCCCGCCAAAAAATTCATACTTCGATAAACTATAGTCGGTGAACGAGATTTCGCTCGCAGACAAAGCCCAAAAAACGGAATAACTGACGAACTAATCGTCAAGTTTTGTCGATATTTTTTGATTGGCTAGGGGGTATTACTGAAGAAAGAGCAGCCCTGATTAATTAAGCGTCATTATCACCTTCAGACGAACATAAAAATTATTAGGTGCGTTCAAATGAAGCCTATTTGACCTCCTCAGCGCGATTGGCTGGACGATCTAGGCCTTTTTCGGCAAACTCATGTCTTTATCCTATTGTCACTTGGCTCAGTATTAAACATTGCACACTGAGATCCGCAACATTGAGATCATCATCATGACACGAATACTTGTGTTACAAGGTCCAAACCTCAACCTGCTAGGGACACGAGAGCCACATATTTATGGCAGCACGACTTTGTATGACATCGCCAACACCTTAACTAAACAGGCAAATACAGCAGGGTATGATCTGGAACAAGTGCAAAGCAATGCTGAACATGAGTTAATAGATCGCATTCATCAAGCTCGTTCAGATGGCACTGAATTTATCATTATTAATCCAGCTGCGTACACACACACCAGTGTGGCGCTGCGCGATGCGCTTTCTGGCGTTGCGATTCCGTTTATCGAAGTGCATATATCTAACGTCCATGCGCGCGAAGATTTTCGTCAGCACTCTTATTTATCAGACGTAGCACTGGGTGTGATTTGCGGACTAGGAACACTGGGCTACGAATTAGCGCTGCAGGCTGCCATACACCATTTACACAAAGGCTAATCATGTCTTGGATTCAAGTTCGATTTCACGCCAAACAACCGCAAGTTGAAGCTTTAGAAGACAGCTTGATGCAAGTCGGTGCTCTTTCCGTCACGTTAGAAGACGATGCCGACCAACCTATTTTGGAGCCTGAACTAGGCACCATGCCTATTTGGGACGAAACCCAAGTGATTGGTTTGTTTGAAGCCACCGAAGATCCTGACGATTTGCAGGCTCGCTTGCAGCATTGTTACGGCCTGAAAAAAAATGAAGACCTGCCTACCTTCAAAATAGAAATTTTAGAAGACAAAGATTGGGTCCGAGCATGGATGGAAGATTACCA
>JARGOI010000356.1 GCA_029212275.1 Thalassolituus sp. | reverse complement strand
GCTTTGTTTTCTAAGACAAAACGACTTTCACTACGCATTAATAAATCTTCCCCGACTAAATACGTTTCGCCAGACATTCCTAAGCCAAGGCTTTGCCAGTCGAGTGTGTTGTTCATAATGTTATTGATGGTGTTGACTGGCATTTGAAATATAAGAACACCCACCACTTTACCTTTTTTGATGATTTTTTCAGATATGAATGACGCTGGCATGTGGTAAGAGGGCAAGTAAGGTGCAAAATCTACAAAGCTAGTATTTTCTTTTGACTCCATTGCTTTGCGAAATACATGTCCTAATCCAGAGTTTGCGAAAGGTCCATGTATTAGAGAGGTTGCGTAATCTATTTCTTTAAATACAGTATAAACAACATTACCATTCTCTGGTTCGACTAAAAAAATATCGTAATAACCAAACTCATTAAGAAAACTTTTTAAATAAGGATGAATAGACGCGTGCAATTTATCGTACGAGTTACTGTTATTAGAAGCCAATAAATTATGTTTTTCCCCCAGAGGGAAGGGGTTGCTCGCTATGTAGGCAGTTTGTAAGGCAATGGTGTTTTGACTTAGCGTATTAATCAGAGGCTCAACGTTTGTACTTTCACCATTATTGATAGTTTGATATTTATCCGAAAACTCTTTTGTATAATAAGACTTTAATACGTCATCGTTAACACTGTAAGATTCAGAATTAAATTGACTGTAGGCTTGGGAGAGTTCTTCTATGCTATTTAAAATAACAGGACTTTGACTAAGGGAATGAATTTGTGAAGCGATCTGATTAAGATATCCTTCGATCCTAATTTTGCTTTGATGTGTTTGTAATGACAAAGCATCTTCAACTTCTTTTTTTAAGCTGTCGCTCGCAACAGTCAAACCTGTATTGAAGCTAGATATAGCAGACAGTACCGAAGAAATTGCTGCGGTTAGTATTACCGTTAGTATGATTTGCAGTTTTATATTCAAGGGACATCCTCTGGGAAATACAGTCTCTGAAAATAATATTAGGCGGTAGGTAAAGATATTCCACAAATCTTACACACCAAGTTACATTTTGGTCTTTTTAGGCCAAGTTCTCCTAGTATATGGCTGCATAAAGAGAAATTTAAGAGGTTAGTGTTGAATCTGATCTTAATAAAGATGGGTCTTGTGAGGTAGGATGTCGGTCTTTTATGACTGTGCTGAATGGCGATCACCCTGATTCAACAGTTAAAATCATATTCAAAGAATTGCAAGTTACTTATGCAGATTGACATCTATTTGTTATTTTGTTTAGCACTTTGAATAGTTACTTTGAATACTTACTTCAAGGATCATTTTTTAGAAGCGCAGCCGCCACAGTAATACTCAAAATACATTCTTCCGAAGTAAATTGATTTGGACTGCGCTTCGAAGAACGATAACGCTATAGAGTAGGATAGTCAGTATAACCCTCGGCACCGGAAGTATAGAAGGTGTCTGGATCTGGCGTGTTTAAATCGGCTCCTTGTTTAATGCGTTCTGGTAAATCTGGGTTAGCCAAAAAGCTAGTGCCAAAAGAAACCAATGCAGCTGTGCCAGAAGCTATGGTATCGGCTGCTTCCTGCGGGGTATAACCCATATTTACCATCAAATTGCCTTCATAGATTTCATGAGCATTAGCAATCACATCGGCTTTTTGCTCGCCTTTAAAATCGGCTCGCATAATATGAAGATACCCTAGATCAAACTGATTTAAGTGTGCACACATATAACGAGTCAAGGCCACCGGGTCACTGTCTTTCATATCGTTAAAGCCATTGAGCGGCGATAAACGAATCCCGACATGGCGATTGCCCCAGACATCAATGACTTCATTTAATACTTCCGTTAATAAGCGCGCGCGGTTGTGCCAAGAACCACCGTAATTATCATTGCGATGATTGCTGCCATCGCGTAAAAACTGATCTAACAAGTATCCATTCGCACAATGAATCTCGACACCATCAAAGCCGGCTTTTTTCGCGTTAATAGCACCATGCTTAAAGGCAGCGATAATGTATTTAATGCCTTTTTCTGTAAGAGCTTCTGGTTGCGTGTATTCGAATTTACCTGCCGGTGTGGTCGACGAACCTTCAATCGCTATGGCACTGGCCGACACCATTTTTTCACCGTCGTTAATTTCTGGATGGCCAGCTCGACCAGGATGCCATATTTGCATAAAAATTTTGCCACCGGCTTCGTGGACGGAGTCGGTGATTTCTTTCCATGCGGCTACTTGTTCTTCAGAGTAAATGCCAGGATCGTTAGCGAAAGCCGATGCGTTAGGAGATACCAAGGTACACTCTGTAATAATCAAACCGCCACTGGCGCGCTGAGTGTAATACTCTTTCATCAAAGCGTTCGGCATATGATCTATGGCTCGACAGCGTGTAAGTGGTGCTAAAACGATTCGATTTTTGAGACTTAGGTCGCCAATTTTAAGAGGCTCAAACAACGCAGATGTTTCGGTAGACATAAATTATTCCTGTGAACACAATGTTGATAAGGCTTTAAGACACAAAGCATGATTTTTTGTTCCAATGTCATTGTCTGCTTTATTAAAATCGGTACAGTAATGGTTATATTCGACCATTTACATTATAAGGAGCCACATGACAGATATTTGTATTTTTCCTATTCCAAACTGTGTCACGTTTCCTGGCACCGTCTTTCCGTTGCATGTTTTTGAGCCGAGATATCGAGCAATGTTGTCGCATTGTATGGAAACCCAAACCCCGGTTGCCATTTGTCACACCATGAAGATGATCAGCAAAGGGAAAAAAGCTGAGACGCTTCCTGAGTTGCTCAACTCTAATCAAGCGACCTATAGACCCTACGATATTTTCAGTGCTGGTTTGCCACAATGGCATGAAACAACGGATGACGGTCGCATGTATTTTACGATTCATATCGATCAACGTTATCGACTCGGCTCAGAAAAGCAGCTGCTACCTTATTCGGTATACGACTGTGAGGTATTTAATGATTTAGAGCCTAGCAACGAAGAACAAGCAAAGAATGCATTGTTGAAGGAAAAAATCATCCATCGGTTATCTGTCATTGGCCAACATGAAGAATTCATTCAAGAAACACTTAATTCTGAAGAATGGTTATCTCTATCGGCTGAGCAGTTCAGCTTTCAATTGTTTGGAATGATTCGTTTTGAGGCGGATTTGTTACAACAAATACTCGAAATGAATTCGGCCACTGAGCGACTTGAAAGAACACTTACGCTTTTGAACCAAGT
>JARGOI010000355.1 GCA_029212275.1 Thalassolituus sp. | reverse complement strand
CAAAACCGCAACATCAGCAGTATGATGGACTTGAGCGGTATGGAGATTTGCGCTAAGATTGGCATCAAGAAGGGCACCAACGGTTATAAAGACAATAACCAACTTATGGCTGCTCTCACGCCGGATAACTCAGAATTTTTGCCCCAAGGCAGTATTCCAATGCAACAAACTACAATTGCTCCGAATGCTGCACCACAAGCTCCTGCACAAAATAGCGGTGCAGTTCCTTCTTGGGCGCAAAGGTAATCTAGCGGCAGGGCCATTCCGCGCCTGCTAGACCACGGATAGGGGGGCCGTGGGCCGCGAACCCCCCAACTTACTATTCTAGCAAATAGGAGAAATCACATGCGTCCAACGTATGAGACAAGTCAAGATTTGATTAATGAGCAAAGTGTAATTTCAAGTTTTTGTAATTACTGGTCGCCGTTACGTTTTGAAAAAATGCCTAAACAATATCACCTCGATTACTGCCTAATGGTTGGTGAAGCAGTCACAGGATTTTGCGAAGTAAAAATTCGAAAAAATACTCACGATAAATACAGGACATATATTCTTTCTTTAGCGAAAGTATCAGCGGCTAAAAACTTACAGGACGCTTGCGGATTATCTAGTGTTCTTGTTGTAAAGTGGACAGACCGAACAGGTTATACATCGTTCAATTATGGTTGGCCTGTACTTGTTGGTGGTCGCACTGATCGTGGAGATTGGCAGGATGTAGAACCTGTTGTCCATATTCCTTTATCTGATTTTAAGTATTTGGATTGAGATATGTTACTTAGACCTTATCAAGAAGTTGCTGTATCTGACGCTTGCACAGCGTTAGACAAACACAAAAACACACTCGTAGTCGCGCCCACAGGTGCAGGCAAAACGATCATGTTATCCGCCCTTGTTGGCAAGAGATACAAAAAGGGAAAGCGCGTCCTAATCATCCAGCATAGGGATGAGCTAGTTGAGCAGAACAAAGAGAAGTTCGAGCGCGTTAACCCATACATCACAACAAGCATTGTGAACGGCACTGTAAAGCATTGGGACGGCGAAGCTGTATTCTCAATGGTTCAAACAATGTCGCGAGATAATAACCTGCGCAAACGCCCGAAGTTTGACATGGTAGTTATCGACGAAAGCCACCACGCCGCCGCAGACACCTATCGCAAGGTGATCGACGCCGTGATCGAAGACAACGAAGACGCAGAGATTGTAGGCTTTACAGCCACTCCAAACCGAGGGGATGGCAAGGGGCTGCGCGATGTATTCAACAACTGCGCACACCAGATCGAAATGGCGACACTAATCCGCGAAGGATTTCTTGTGCGCCCTACATCTTATGTCGTTGATCTGGGCGTTAATGACCAACTGGATAATGTGACGCGCCGTGGCAAAGAGTACGACATGGAAGAGGTCGCAGCGATTATGGATCGCCAAGTCATCAACGAACGTATCGTGGATGAGTGGATGGAGAAAGCTGGTGATCGCAAGACAGTAGTGTTTTGCTCAACCGTATTACATGCCGAACACGTTTGCGAAGCCTATCTTCGCGCTGGCATCAAAGCCAATTTTGTTACGGGAGAAACGCCCAAGGACAAACGCGCCGAAATGCTGCACGATCTTGAGTTCGGTGATCTGCAAGTGATCGTCAACGTAATGGTGCTAACAGAGGGCTTTGATGCACCTCCAGTCTCATGTGTTGTCTTGACACGCCCGTGCTCTCAGAAGGGCACAATGGTGCAGATGATCGGTCGTGGACTGCGCATCGTTGATCCTGAGCTATATCCAAATACCATCAAGACCGATTGCATCGTCATGGACTTTGGCACATCAATCATCACGCATGGTACGCTGGACGAAACAGCAAACCTAGACGGCGCAGAGAAGCGCGAAGGCGAGGAAGCTCCCACTAAGGTTTGCCCAGAGTGCGAAAGCGAAGTCGCAACAAATACGCGCGTCTGCCCAATCTGTGAACACGAGTTCGAGCAAAAGCAAAAAGACGAATTGCACAACTTCGTCATGACCGAATACGATCTCATGGAAATGTCACCATTCATGTGGATTGATCCATATGGTCTTGGCACTGCAATGATGGCTACAGGCTTCCAAGGCTTTACTATGGTGGCGAAGGTCGGAAACTACTGGATGGCGATTGTAAAGCCGCAGACAGGGCGCGTCAGAGTGGTATCTATCGGTGAGAAGGTGCACGCGATGGCCGCAGCGGATGATTTCTTGCGCGAGATCGAAGATAGTAGCGCAGCAAACAAGTCAAAGCGGTGGCTTAACCAAGCCGCTACGCCAAAGCAAAAAGAAATTCTGCGCAATAAAGGCGTGCAGATCAGCGAAATGGATTTCTCTTGGACAAAGTACAAAGCTGCATGTTGTTTAGGATACTATTTTAATCGAACACAAATTGATAGACTGATTGCAGATAACTGGGAAAGACTAACGGGAGAAGAACATGGAACGATCTGAAACATTAGATACGGCTAAGGAATATGTCACCAAGGATCGTGCCGCTACGCATGGTAATATGGAGTCAAACCTGACAACTATAGCAAACCTATGGTCGATTTACTTGGACACGTTAATCAAGCCGCATGACGTAGGGGCTATGATGGCTATGCTTAAAATTGCTCGCATAAAATCCAATCCCCAAAATGCAGACAACTGGATCGACGGCTGTGGTTACTTGGCGTGTGGCAACGAATTGTCCAGCAAGGAATAAAAATGGCTCGCTTTGAAATGTACCTATTTATGGTCGAATCAGAAAAACAGACGATAGAAAGCTCTGAATATGAATTGATCTGTTGGGTAAAAAATAGCGAAGACCTTAATGAAATTCAGTCAGTGGCGAATGATGTAATCAACACCCACATAGAAGAAGCTGAAAACACAGTTATGTTTGGAACCGCAAGCATAATGGTTAGAGGGGAAGAGGTTATGAATCTAGGATTCAGAAACAACGAAATTGACCCCGATAAAATTGACGAGGTAATAGACCTTATTTCGACAGGAGAGGAAATTGAGCATTGAGCGATAATTCAACAGCACCAGAGCCAATGAAAGAATTGGCACACATACTTGGAGTATTCGGCTGGAACACAAGATTTTCTGATTTAACAGAAGAGCAAGTACATACGCTGATATTCGGTATCCAAGAAGCAAAAAGATTAGATCAGGAGATTAACATTGGGCAACTCGAAGACACCTACTTTAAGTCAACAGGCACTTGGCCCTCTACTTCAATCCCGTTCTA
>JARGOI010000354.1 GCA_029212275.1 Thalassolituus sp. | reverse complement strand
GCTAGATCAGAGAAAATGCTTGGCAGTTGTGCCTCTTTACGCCAGCCCATATCGCCGCCATTCAGAGCCGTTCTTCCGCTGGATTCTACCATGGCTAAGCGAGAAAATTCGGCACCTTCTCTCAATTGTGTGACTAGGTTATTTGCTTTTTCTTGTGCCGCTATAAATTCTTCAGGTGTGGCCGAAGAGCTGACGGCGATTAAAATATGACGAAAACGATATTCAGCGGAAGCCGCCATGCGGCCTATGTCTGACGCTAAGAAATAATCAACATCTTGCTCGGTGATTTGAATACGTTCTCCAACTTGATATTGCTGTACGCGGCTAACGCGCATTTCATTACGAATTTGCTCTCTGGCGTAGGCAAAACTGACACCTTCTTTCACCATAGTTTGCTGAAATTGTGCCAGCGTCATGTTGTTTTGTTCGGCAATGCGCTGCATTGCTTCGTTTAATTGCGCGTCGCTGATGCGAATACCAGCACGATCCGCCATTTGTAGCTGCACACTTTCGGTAATCATGCGCTCTAAAACTTGTTGACGCAGCTCATTATTGTCTGGCATGTCGCGTTCACGATTT
Source organism: Thalassolituus sp. (assembly GCA_029212275.1). GTDB lineage: Bacteria > Pseudomonadota > Gammaproteobacteria > Pseudomonadales > Oceanobacteraceae > Thalassolituus. The sequence goes on along the minus strand of JARGOI010000354.1, from coordinate 2,668 downwards.
TGGATACGTACGTTTTCAATGCGTTTTTCTAATTCACTGGCGGTGATGATGTCGTCATCAACGATGGCCACAACCCGATCAATGAGTTGCTGAGCCCCCCAAGTTGGGGCAGCAAGAAACGACAGCATCATGGCCGTTGATAACCAACGAGCAATAGTTTTCGTGTATGTATAAATCTTATTCGGTCTAACGGACTGCTTAAAAATCATGATATTGACGCCTTGTGTATCCGTAAATGCTGTCTGATAGTAACTCATCGGTGCCACTGCCGATGGTTGTGAGGCCTTTAAGCTGGAAGCTCAACATCCAGCCGTATTTTTTTTCGGTAGTTATCTCTCCTGAACGTAAGGGAGACGTTTCACGATAGACAAATTGTGTGCGCCAGCAACAGCTCTGATATTCAACGCCTGCTAACGATTCTAATACAGGCTCTTCCGGTTGCGCTTCACCTTCATCGTAGCTACTTAAATCGCGTAATTGTCTTCCGAAAACTGCCCAGCGGTCGTTGATCGCCCAAAATGCACTGATATCTGATTGTTGTGCACTGGTGAAGTTATTAATTAATTCGCGATTTTCGACACTAGTACGGCTGAAACTGATCATATGATTGCTATCGTCACTGTAACGCATCCCATAGCGTTGTTGTCGTGCATAATTCTGATATGGATCATATTCGACAAAAGAAAAGACCGTCCAGTATTGCCCTGGGTTCCATTCGGCTTCGGCTAACGTTGTCGATGTAGAGCGTTCAGCTGCTGCCTCTTGCACGGCATCAAGGGTGACTTCTCTATCAGCAAAGTACCAGATTGCGCCTAAACTCGCACGAAGACGCTCGCGTCCAGTATCATTAATAAAACGAGTTGTTACGGCCGTGGCTACCTGATTTAAGTCGGCTAAACGATCGTCTCCAGAAAAACGATCACCGCGAAATAAACTGCTGAAATTGAGTGTGTCTACGGCTGTATCAAACGTTGGAATGTCGTCTTGCCCTTTTACTAACGGGCTATATACATACATGGCACGTGGTTCAAAGGTTTGTAAATAGTCGGTACCAAACCAAGACATATCTCGCTCAAAAATCAATTGGCCATCGAGACTGTAGCGCCCACTGGAAAACTGTCTTGATTCCGCATTGTTGGTGTCTTCGCCATCGTACAGACGATATGCTCGATAACGAAAATCAGCCGCGGGAGTCAGCGATCCAAAAGGTTGGCTCATGGGATAGGCAAACGACGTATCGGAGACCACGCGATCGCCATTTAGCGCATCAATACCGCTTAAAGTGAGAGTCTGGCCATCAATCGTTGCGCTACTTTCGCGATTAAAACGAGTGACTTGCAGGCGTTGTTTAACGGTCCAGTCGCTGTCCGCAGCAGTATTAATATTGGTGGTGATTTGAGGCAATTGACGATAAGGACGATCTCGTAAGGCAATTAAGTCATCAATGGTTTGATAACTTTTGGCTAAAAAAGTGGTGTCGAATTGGCTACGTTTATAGCGAATGTCAACAAAGCGTGGCAAGTGCGTTTGACGATCGACGGCAGCGGAAGAATTCATATCACTGAAATAATCATCGTCACTGACGTTGTTATAAAGCCAGCTGTGTGTCCAGAATTCTCCCCAACGCCCATTTTGGCTATAGTTAATCAGCGAGCGTTCTTTTCCCGTTTCTTCATCGTCGCCCAAATAGCCATAATTCAATTCACCGTCGCCCATTAGACGAGTCTTATGACGAAATTGGTTTTCCATCAGTAGACCGTGGTCCAACACATGGTGTGGAGTGATGGTGGCATCCATATTCGGAGCAATATTTAGATAAAACGGCAGCTGAATGTCTTCTGCTTGTCCGAGTTCATTGATAGTGATGGTAGGATCGAGAAACCCGGTGAGGCGGCGATCATCAATGGGAAAACGATAGTAGGGCATATAGAAAACAGGCACACCCTTTACTCGAAGGCGGCTGTGTAAAGCACTTCCATAGCCAGATTCACGATTTAACTTTAATTGATTTGCGGCAATGTCCCAATCATTGTGCCCGGGAGGGCAAAAAGTAAGTGTCGCTTGACTCATCATGATGCGCGCTTGGTTTTCAATGCGAATGTCCTTCGCACTGCCTCGCAAATGCCGCTCGGGGATGCTGTATTCTGTGCCGCTTAGTTGAGTTTGTCCCTCGGCTTCATTGAAGAAGGCGCTACTGCCCTGAACTACCAAGCCGTTACTTAAAAGTTTAACATTACCATCGAACGTTGCGCTGCGAGCATCAGGATTCCAATTGGCTTGATCACTGAGAAGTCGGCGTTTTTTCTGTTGAAAAACAACATTCCCTTCCAAGTCTAAAGTATTTGTACCCAATTGCAGTGTGGCTTCGTCGGCATCCGCCTCGATACGATCGTTGTTAAATTCGTCAATCAGTACCGGGCGATACAAACCTTGGCAAAACGAAGGGAGGGTTGTCAGTTCCTGTTCGGTTAACTGATCGCGTGTATACCAATTGAGCGACTGGCTCGTTGGTAGTAGTGGTGGTTCTGTCGATTGAGGGTTCACGGGTGGGGCTTCACCATCATCAACAGAGACTTCCGCCGCGCTGGGAAAAGTTAAAAACGCGAGCCCCACTGAGGCGGCCATGGCAACCAAGCGGCGGATAAAAAAATAATCGACAGTCATGTAT
>JARGOI010000353.1 GCA_029212275.1 Thalassolituus sp. | reverse complement strand
GATAAGCCCAGCGTGGTCGCCAAACCAAACAAAGTACCTAAAATCGCGAACACATCAACAATATGGCCAATCGGGCCATAAATACGATCACCGATCAAGGGGTAAAGAGCGGATCGAACCGACAATGGTAAGCCGTGACGAAATGCGAAGTAAGCCAACACCAACCCCATTAGACCGTAAATAGCCCAGATATGAAGACCCCAGTGAAAATAGGCGATTTGCATGGCCTGACGGGCAGCCCCTGCAGTTTCTGCCGCGCCAGTAGGAGGACTGGAAAAATGCAACACGGGTTCGGCGACACCAAAGAATAACAATGCGATGCCATAACCTGCCGAAAAGAGCATCGCAAACCAAGCAGGAAAACTGTACTGTGGCTCGCAATGGTCGGGGCCTAAACGAATATTCCCCCAGCGGCTGAAGGCAACACAAATAATAAAGACTAAAAATATTGCAGTAGCGACCAAATAGAACCAGCCAAAAGTATCTGTTAGCCATGCCAGCGCGTGGGCAAATACGTCACCCGCTAATTCTGGGTTACTGAGCGTACCAATAATTAACAGCAGGGATACCACTACAGCAGGTATAAACACGGGGAAAAGAATGGTGCCGACCACAATTTTTTTTGCGGGGCTAGTGGGGTTTGTTTCAGACATTGGATCTCCTTTTTATTAAAACCATACAGATCTCAATTCAGATAGCAAATATGCCCAACGCTCGGATCAATCATTCAACCAAAGGGATTATCTAACTAACTTTTCACTAAAGATCAGATCTTTGCAGAGTCGACGTTTAGTTTAAGTCTGTTGCGTATATCGACTAAGAGTTCAGTTTAAATGTCATAATTTATTGCAATCACTCGCGTTTCAGCGGTAGATGTTGGTAGATATGCAACCAAGTATCTACTTAAAATGTCTGAACAAATTAATATGCACTAAACATAAATAAAGCACTTTTATATAACAAGGAAAGAGATTATGCGTGTAGAAGTCGGTGGTTTTTTTGGTATTTTACTTTTGATTGGCATTGTTTATGCGGTACTCAATGTTGTGCAGTCACATGCGAGCCTCACTATGAAAGCCGTATGGATCGCAGCATTACTAATGCTGCCGTTACTGGGTTTGATTGCGTGGTTTTTCTTTGGACCCAGAGAAGCAAAAAAAGGCCTCTAATGAGGCCTCGTTATCAAATTATGAATTAGTTTCTGCTTTTTCGTCTTTCATTTCTTTTACCTGTGTTTCATCTTTTACAGAAACATCCTTTTCAGTAACATCCTTGATTAAATTCACGTTAGCATTTGGTGCTCTGCCTTGCTTATCCTCACCAAAGTAGATGGTTTGATGTGGGAATGGAATCTCGATTCCACGCTCATCAAATGCAATTTTCATGCGACGATTAAATTCTCGTCCCACATTCCATTGCTGAATCGGTAGGGTTTTTATTCTAGCCTTAATCATCACCGCACTGTCAGCAAATTGATCTACACCAAAGACTTCTAGGGGCGCTAGAATGCGATCTTTAAACGCTTCGTCCTTACGTAATTCTTCGTCGATCTCTCGTAATACTGCAATGACATCGTCTGTATTTTCGCGATAAGCAACGCCAATATCGAACAGATAAAAACTGAATTCTTTGGTTAAATTCGACACAATTGCAACCTCACCAAAAGGAATGGTATGCACAGTACCGTCTAAATCACGTAATTGTATTTTTCGCAGGGTGATTTTTTCGACTAAACCAAAATGATCTCCTAACTTTATTACGTCACCAATTTGTAATAAGTCTTCAAAAATAACCGTCAGACCCGTTAAAAAGTCTTTTACTAGCGTTTGTGCACCAAAGCCGATGGCGATACCTAACACACCTGCACCGGCAAGAAGCGGCATAATATTGATACCGATTTCTGAAAGTACAACCATGACCGACATCATAGAGAGGGTAAATAATAAGATATTACGAATAATGGGGGTGATGGTTTCGAAGCGTGAATTTTTTAGTTTCTCATGGCGATGCATAACACTTTCTAAAATGGCATTTACGCCATCCCAAATAAGCGTAAACACTAGGAATACCAAGGAAAGTGTTAGTAGTGAACTCATCATGGCACCTAACCCTAACTTATCGGCATCCCAGTTCATATAACTGGCGACCGCTTGAGCAGATGCGTAAAAAATCAAAATTAACCCGATCCCGTAACCAGACCAACGTTGAATACGAAACACGCCATAGAAACGACGTTTGTCCAAATGAAATCGATTCCTAACAGGACGCATACGACGATCAAAGAAGAAAGAGATTCGGCCGTTGATGAAAACGCCCAGAATCACGACGAAAATGGTGATGCAAAGGGTAATTATATCTCCCAGTGTGTTTTGCGAAACGCCGTATTTCTCCATCAATACCGTCATCTGCTGGGTGAAGCCCGAACCCGCTGTATCAAGATTAAATAATGCTGTAAGGCTCGTATCCTCTTGCTCTTTGGTCGTTACCAGCAACTCTAATTGTTTGATAAATTTGTCGCGCTGCTCTTTGTTTTTAAGCGTAGAAATCAACGTCGTTACGGTCTCTCGATCTACCGCTACACTTTTGCTGTCACTGTTTGTCGTTTCATTGTTTGTTACTTCAGCCGTTGCCATCGCTGGATTAGCAACAACATTGGTAATGACAGATAACCAACAACTGATGATAAAAATGAATAAACGCACGTCTTCTCCTAGATACTTAAATAAATAATTCGGCAATCTATCACGCTGTTGTATATATCTGCCCAACTATATCTTCTTAACCAGTGATATTTTCTTGAGATGGCCCTTATTAACATCGCGAGGCTATCTATCTTCCTAACTTAGCGAATCAACTTAGTTTCGTTCTTTCAGCATTGTAAGATACAAGAATGCAGAATCTGTTCCTTTTACCATAAGGATTCTAAGCGCAACTATTTTACTTGCTACATTTCGATACAACATACTCTTTGAACTTTAGTGAATCTCGATCTAACGTATAAGTCATGTACAACCATGACAAATTACTGGCCACCGCCCACCTTGATGATTACCACTACCAGTGGATGAAATGCTTATAGAAGATAACGTTTTTTTGAGGTCATAATTATGACAGTTGCTATTCCGCATTCTGAGCGCTCAATAGAAGTTCGCAAGATGGAGTTTGGGTTTGAGCAAATTCACTCTATGGATTGGTTCCGTAATAATCCATTGCTCACCGCGTTTGTGACGACCTTATCGGCGACCTTTCCTC
>JARGOI010000352.1 GCA_029212275.1 Thalassolituus sp. | reverse complement strand
GGACGAATATGATCAGGGCGTTGTTGCAGTTGCGTGTCGCTGTATAACCGATAACAGGTGCCCGGCGACTGACGACCAGCGCGTCCTTCGCGTTGCGTGGCGCTGGCGCATGAAATACCTTGAGTCACTAATTCACTGAGTCCAGCACTGGGTTTAAAACGCAGTCGGCGCTCTAACCCCGAGTCGATAACGATGGATACGCCATCAATGGTTAATGCACTCTCGGCGAGATTGGTCGATAAAATAATTTTACGAAGTTGTTGAGTATCGGGCTGTAATGCTTGCTTTTGATCACGATCAGACAATTGTCCGTGCAATGGCAACACCACACAATTTGGATGAAAAGATGCGAGATGATTCTGTGCGTGACGTATATCTGCCGTTCCGGGTAAGAACACCAAAACGTCGCCCTCGGAGTTTTGTAAAGCTTCGGACAATACGCGGCTTAAGTGTGCGGTTAAGCGCTCGTTGGCATCTTTGGCAGGGCGATAAAAGGTGGTGATAGGAAAGCCGCGGCCCGGTGAACGTATCACTTGCGCATCCATTATCGTCAGAAGGGCAGATTCATCGAGAGTTGCCGACATGACCAATAACCGCAGCTGGTCGTTGAATAACTGTTGGCTTTGTAAACACAGCGCAAGGCCCAAATCGGATGCCAAATGACGTTCGTGAAACTCGTCAAAAATCACCAGTCCCACGTTGCTTAAGGCTGGGTCATCTTGCAACATATTGGTGAGAATACCTTCGGTCACCACCTCTATTCGGGTACTGGCAGAGACCTTGTGCTCCAGACGCATGCGATAACCGACTCGCTGTCCGACGTTTTCGTTAAGTTGTGCAGCCATGAATAGCGCAGCATTTCGGGCAGCGACTCGGCGTGGCTCTAACATAATGATGCGTTTGCCATGCAGCCAAGGTTGATCGAGCAAGGCCAGTGGTACACGAGTCGTTTTGCCCGCCCCAGGCTCGGCAATTAATAACAAATTAGGCGAGTGGAGAAGGGTGGTACGCACCTCATCAAGCACAGCATCAATGGGTAAATTTGTTGTCATAAACAAGCGTGTATACTTTAGAACATGGGGTCAAGGATGATAGCATGACTAAACTTTTCATAAGATACGTGTTATCAATTCGAATAATTCCATTCGATATTTAACACCAAGCGAGGGCAATGTGACGGATTCCAATATTAAGGTAGTGGATTTTCAAGTCGCGAGTGAAAAGCATCGCGAAGAAAAGAAACATCAAGAAAAAGAAGCCAAAGTAGATAGCTTACGTGCGCGTTTTGCCGAGGCTTTGCCTGATAAAAAAACACCCGTGAAAGATTATTTTAAGAAAAAACGCAGCAATAAAACAAAGAATAAAAAATAAAATTGATAAAGTGATGACTGATAAATACGCATAAAAAAGCCGGCGATAACGCCGGCTTCTTTTTATCAATCAAACGATATCAATCAAACGGAAGGCTTATGCACCAACCAAAGACTGACCGCAGATACGAACTACGTTACCGCTAACGCCGCTAGATGCAGGGTTACCAAAGAACGCAATTGTTTCTGCAACATCAACAGGCTTACCGCCTTGCGACAGTGAGTTAAGACGACGTCCTACTTCACGAGTCATAAACGGAATCGCATCAGTCATCTGAGTTTCGATGAAACCTGGTGCAACGGCGTTGATGGTGATTTTCTTCTTGGCTAATTCGTCAGCCATGTACTGAACGTAACCAATCACACCTGCTTTGGAAGCAGCGTAGTTAGTTTGGCCCAGCTGACCAGCGATACCATTCATAGAAGAGACACAAACAATGCTTGCACCTTCGTTGATGGTGCCATCTTTCAACAATGCGTTGTTGATATTCTCTTCCGCGCATAAGTTGATATTGATGGTCATATCCCACCAATGTTCAGGCATGTTCGCCAACGTTTTATCACGTGTAATACCGGCGTTGTGAACGATCAAATCGCCACCGCCCAGTTCTTTCAGTTTGTCAGAAATCATTTGCGGCGCTTCTGCAGATGAAATATCACCAAGCAAAATGTCACCACCAATTTCAGCCATTACACGACTTAAATCTTTTTCAGCCGGTGGAATATCCAAACCAATGACTTTAGCGCCATCGCGGGCCAAAGTACGTGCAATAGATTCACCAATACCACGGGCAGCACCAGTCACTAGAGCCACTTTACCGGCCAATGGCTTGTGCCAGTCTGGATAGCCAACCACGTCAGCTTTGCCCACGTGTAAAACTTGACCGTCCATATAGGCTGACTTGGCAGAGATGACAAAGCGGAAGGCAGAATCCAAGTTTGCGTCGGCACCTTCTTCCACATAAATGCTTTGTGCAGTCGCACTCTTCTTACCAATTTCTTTAGCAACAGAGCGAGTAAAGCCTTCTAAAGCACGCATTGCAGCGGCTTGTTCGCCTGATTTTGCTTTTAAATGCGGACGACCCAACACGATCACACGACCGTTGCTGTTGATCTGACGCATTACTGGATTAAAGAAATAGTACAACTGGTTTAAGTCGTGGCCATCTTCAAAGCCGCTGGCGTCAAACACAAGGGCATCAAACTTCTCACGCATGCCTTTTTTGCATTCAATACCAATTGCCTTAACACCAGCTTTCTTCGCAGCCGCTACAATGCCAGCAGCGGTGCGGGCTGCAGCAGGAAAATAAACCGTTGCTTTACAGTCTTTAAGGTTACGTAGAACGTCATCCAACAAGCCTGCGTTTTCAGACGAACCGATCAAAACCTTACCTTCAAAGTAAGTTTCTTGAGAGGTGTTGTAGCGTTTTAGTTCGATTGGAGTAGGCAAGCCAACATTCTTCAGCAAGCTGCGACCCAAATTGTTGTTCAACATAGTTTCGTAAAAATTGCTCATGGTCCGTTCCATTTAGGTTTCGAATACGAGTTCACATCGGCACGATGTACAGCGCCGGAAAGGTAACAGATTACAACAACAATATTAAGTGCTTAAATTGACCGGCTGCTTCGTCTTCTCTGTCAACTCAGCCAATGCAGACTCACTTTTGTCGATTAGACTAGCGTGCTCTCGGCGATAATTTATGATATTTTGCGCATCGCCGCTGTTTTGTATTGACATATAGCTGCTTTTAAATAGCCAGATAAATAGGCTACTAAGGCTTCCGTTTTGCACACACAGTACTGAAAAGTACTTATATTGACAGGACTCAGACATGACACAGAAAATTCGCAGAGTCGCCATTATCGGCGGTAATCGTATTCC
>JARGOI010000351.1 GCA_029212275.1 Thalassolituus sp. | reverse complement strand
TGAAAATAACTATTTTTTGAAGAAAATGGGTGTCTAGAAAACTAGGGGCGATTCAGATCAGTACTGTCATTCCACGGTTTTAACGGGCTTTGTGTATGTAGTCATTGGATATTCCTTCTTATTGAAGTGATGTACGGTAAAGCGGGTTAATAACCATAAATATAGCGATGCCAATATCGATAAGTGATATTGTTACGCGCGCTGATCTTCAAAATTCCCTTAGTAGATAAAGGTTAATGCTAGTGCTTAAACGTCTTGATCAAACCCTGAGTAATTTGGGTTATTGCTCGCGCCGCGAAGTGCGTAATTTGATAAAAGATAAACGGCTGCGTATCAACGGCGCTTTGGCCTCCAGCGCCGCGCAAAAAGTTGATCCCTACACAGTGAGAATTGACGGAAAACCTCTGGAACATATCGGTAACATACTCGTTATGTTGCACAAACCCCTTGGTTACGTGTGTAGCCATGACAGCAGTGAAGGACAGCGCATATACGACTTATTACCCACCATTTGGCAAGCCAGAAACCCTCAAGTGGTCAGCGTCGGCCGTTTGGATAAAGAGACCAGTGGGTTGATTTTAGTCACCGATCAATCAGCGCTCGTACAACAACTCACGTCACCAAAACATCATGTGGACAAAGTGTATCTAGTTACGGTAGACCAAGTCTTAAATAGTGATATTGTCGAAAAATTTACCCAAGGCATTGCGCTAGAAAGTGAAACCACCCCCTGCTTACCCGCCACACTTGAAATTGTTGACCCATACACCGCCAAAGTAACCCTAAATGAAGGCAAATACCATCAAGTTCGGCGTATGTTTGCCGCCTGTGGATACCATGTTGCAGCCTTACACCGTGAAAAGTTTGGCGACTATACCTTGGGTGATCTGGCAGTAGGAGAATGGCGCGACTTGCTTAAGTAGCAAAACAATTCGGTGTTTTTAGACTCAATTAAGCCACTGTCTTGGATACGAAATTTTTAACGAAATACTCTGGTACAGACTTCGGACAGTCATTACAACTGTCTTTAGCGGTATCGCTTTTATATATCCCAATTTTACTCAACCCAAACACCATTGATGTTTATGATTTCACATGGGTATACATCTTCTGATTTTCTATTGTGACGCTGGCAGCCAACCAGAGCACTTGTTTTGGCATGCTCAACTGAAGTTCTATTTGATTTCCAGTCCCATGCCCCTGTGAGTGACTGAGCAAATGCCTTGTTTTCAGTTGCATCCAAGTATTCGGAATTATACGAATCCAATGCTTTTCTAGTTATGATTGATTCCATACCCTTTTTATTATTCTTATATATCGTAATAGGTTGTATAGCTGGAGAATCTGAAACTTCAACTTTTTGTTGAGTACCAGTAGCGCAACCAGTCAAAGTAGTTAAAACCATCACTGTTAGTATTTTTTTCATACTGAGTCCATTCCTTAAATATCGTGGATATAATTAACATCGGTAACGTATTTGGCAATCAATAGATTGCCATGATTATGTGATTTTCGAAATTTAAAGTTGATACTAAGCATTTGACCTACTGCTGATCTTGGGTAGTAAAAGGAACCCATTTTCCACCAGACCACTGGACAGTCATCCCAATGGTCTAACAATAAAGGACCAGATTAGGCTTCTATTTCTAGTAATTTCGGGTGATGTTTCTCAGAATATTTCCCTGCTAAGCTAAAGGCTAATGCAAACATAGGAATTTGTTATGCCGAAGCCCAGAAAGGAACTCATCTCACTCGAAGCAACCCCGTATTACCATTGTGTGTCGCGCTGCGTTCGTAAAGCCTTCCTATGCGGTACAGACAGCTCTGGACGGAGTTTTGAGCATCGTAGAGGCTGGATCGAAAATCTATTATTGGATCAAGCTAAAGTGTTTTGTATTGATATTGCCGCTTACGCCGTGATGTCTAATCACTTTCATGCTGTGCTTCATATCAATAAAAATATGTTAGATGGGTTATCTGATATCGAGGTGGTTGAGCGATGGCATCAGTTATATCAAGGCAACCTGCTGTCGCAAAAATTCCAACGGGGAGAACCCATCCAGGAAGCTGAATGGTTTATGTTGAATAGAGATATTACCGAATGGCGATCTCGCCTTATGAGCATCAGTTGGTTTATGAGACGGCTGAACGAAACCATTGCAAGGTTGGCCAATGATGAAGATCAATGTACCGGACACTTCTGGGAAGGTCGCTTTAAGTCTCAAGCATTACTCGATGAAAAAGCTCTCGCCGCTTGCATGGCTTACGTTGATTTAAACCCAGTGAGAGCCGCTATGGCAAAAACACCAGAGAGCTCATCGCATACCTCGGTACAAAAACGAGCGAAGAAAGCCAAAGAGGCTTATTCGCCCAATCATCCACAACAACAAGTGCCTGAATTACTCAACTTTGCAGGCAACCCAAAACAAGATATGCCCGATGGCATACCTATGCGATTAACTGATTACTTAGAAATCGTAGACTGGACTGGACGTCAAATCAGAGACAATAAGCGCGGTTATATTTCGGAGGCTGAGCCAGCGATCATGGCAAGATTAGGGATTGATGCTGAGCATTGGCTTTATATCACTCAGAACTTTGAATCTGAATTCAAAGGTATCGTGGGTTCTGTCCATGAAATCAAGTCTAAAATATCGCTCTTTTGGGATACACAACGAGAACGAAGGCGAACTGCTGGAATTCAGGCGTGTAAACTTAGGCTTTCCTAGCTTCAAAAACCTAACATTTAACTAATCAATCTTAATCAGAAATCTCTGAGAATTCGTAGCGTTCAAAAAACACTCTTTTGCATGAAATTTAAGTAATTTTTCACGCACTCTTTCCAAACAAGCACTGAAAAATTAGCGGTGAAATTTAGACCTCAACTTTGATGTCTTTTCTTATATTAAGACTGTCTTTATTGTCTTTCTGTAGCGTTCAAAAAACACTCTTTTGCATGAAATTTAAGTAATTTTTCACGCACTCTTTCCAAACAAGCACTGAAAAATTAGCGGTGAAATTTAGACCTCAACTTTGATGTCTTTTCTTATATTAAGACTGTCTTTATTGTCTTTCTTTATTGTCTTTCTCAAGCACTCTTTCCAAACCAGCACTGAAAAATTAGCGGTGAAATTTCGACCTCAACTTTGATGTCTTTTCTTATATCGAGACTGTCTTTATTAGTTCTTATATTAAGACTGTCTTTATTGTCTTTCTCAAGCACTCTTTCCAAACCAGCACTGAAAAATTAGCGGT
>JARGOI010000350.1 GCA_029212275.1 Thalassolituus sp. | reverse complement strand
ATTCGATTATTACGTTTGGCGGTGGTGTTGAATCACAGTCGCGAAGCCCACGAAGTGCCTGTACCGCAGTTAATATTAAATAACGATCAGTTCCAGCTAGCACTGCCAGAAGGTTGGTTGGATGAGCATCCACTGACTCGCAGCGATTTAGAGGAAGAAGTTCGCTATCAAGAAAAGGCAAACTTAGCGCTGGAAGTAAAAGGTTTGCAATCTGGTGATGACTAAACCAGATTGCCTTGCGCTCTGAAGCCAAAAAAAATGAATTAACTGGAGGAAATCGTACCACTGCTTGCCGCCAGTTTTTCGAGCAATACGCTTTGCGCTGAAATGGGCTCTTCATCAGGGCCGGGCTGACAACGCACGTAGCTGCCGTCTTTTTGCAGTATCCATGCTTGGGTGTTGTCGCGCATGCAAATTTCCAATTCTTCTTTCATGCGCTCTTTTAATTTAGGCGCTTCAATTGGAAATGCGGTTTCTACACGATGCAGTAAATTACGTTCCATTAAATCGGCACTGGCCGCATAAATCTCGTCGTTACCATCGTTTAAAAAGTAATACACACGAGTGTGCTCTAAAAAACGACCAATGATTGAGCGTACTTGAATATTATCAGAAACGCCCATAATTCCTGGACGTAAACAGCACATACCACGAATAATTAATTCAACTTTTACCCCAGCTTGCGAGGCACGATAGAGCGCACGAATAACTTTGGGTTCGGTTAAACCATTAGACTTTAAGCGGATCAATGCAGGCTTACCTGCCTCGGCATGAGTGCGCTCGCGGTCAATCATTTGGATGATACGTTTGTGCAAAGTGAAGGGTGCATGGAATAATTTTTTGATGCGCAGGGCTTCGCCCATTCCCGTGAGCTGTTGAAACACTTTATGAACGTCTTCACAAATTGAATCGTCGCAGGTCATAAAACTATAATCTGTGTACGCACGTGCATTCCCTGCGTGATAGTTGCCGGTGCCTAAATGCACGTAGCGACGATAGCCGTTGCCTTCTTTGCGCACTATCAGCATCATTTTGGCGTGCGTTTTATAGCCCACCACACCGTACACAACGACGGCGCCGGCTTCTTGCAAACGGTTCGCTAGGTATAGGTTTTCTTCTTCGTCAAAACGCGCGCGCAATTCGATCACCACCGTGACTTCTTTACCGCTACGCGCTGCATCGACCAACGCATTAACAATTTCTGACTTGGCTCCGGTGCGATACAAGGTTTGTTTAATGGCTTTCACTTGCGAATCTTTTGCAGCTTCTCGCAATAGGTCGACCACAGGTGTGAAGGATTCGTAAGGATGCAGCAATAAGGTATCTTTATTACGAATGCTTTCGAACGTGCTTTTATTGAAATTCACATTTTTCGGTAAGCCAGGAGTGAAGGGCGGGTAGCGTAAGTCGGGACGATTAATTTGATCAATCACTTCAATTAATCGGCCAAGGTTAACTGGGCCATTTACACGATATAAATCACTGTCGCCTAAGTTAAATTGATTTAATAGAAAATTAATTAACTCTTCAGGGCAGTTATCGGCAACCTCTAAACGCATCTCCTCGCCAAAATTACGCGAATGCAATTCGTCCTCAAGTGCCGACGCTAAATCGGATGTGTCATCTTGGTCAATGTCCAAGTCTGCGTTACGTGTCACTCGGAATTGATAACAACCTTTCACTGTCATGCCTGGAAATAATTCATCGGCATATTCGTGAATAATGGACGATAGAAAAATAAAGTAATCGCCATTTTTAGTAATCGAATCCGGTAAACGGACCACCCGTGGCAATGAACGTGGTGCTGGAATAATAGCCATCCCTGTCTGACGACCAAATGCATCCTTGCCATCCAACGATACGATAAAATTAAGACTTTTATTTACTAATCGAGGGAACGGATGCGATGGATCTAACCCAATCGGACTGATTAGTGGTTGGATATTTTCATCAAAGTATTCGCGCACCCACTGACGCTGATCATCGGTCCATTCTGCACGACGTAAAAAATGCACATTCTCTTTTTTTAATTCAGGCAATAGTGTGTCGTTGAGAATATGATATTGGCGTTCTACTGTGGTACTGCATAGGCTGTATATTTCGTTTAAAACTTGCGCTGGATGTAGTCCGTCAATGCCTGACTTTTCGCGTGCAAAACTTAACTGTTGGTTTAAGCCTGCAACGCGAACTTCGTAAAATTCATCTAAGTTTTTACTGAAGATACACAGAAAAAATAACCGATCAAGCAACGGATGTGAGGTATCGAGTGCTTGTTCGAGTACCCGAATATTAAATTGCAAATGGCTCAACTCGCGATTGATATAGTATTCGCTGTTTTGCAAATCTATGTTGGTTTCAGCTTCGCTCACGGAGACGACCTCATCTACAATTTCTGGTTTATTCATAACATCCGTCACATGGGTTACTTGTTAAGCCATTCGGCATATTGCTTAGCATAGTAGGTTAAAATCCCGTCTGCACCGGCGCGTTTAATACACATCAAAGATTCGTGCATGACCGCCTCGTCGTTGAGCCAACCATTTTGTGCTGCCGCTTTATGCATGGCGTACTCCCCACTCACTTGGTAGACAAAGGTGGGTGCTTGAAATTCATCTTTTATGCGACGCACAATATCCAAATAGGGCATGCCGGGTTTGATCATCACCATATCAGCCCCCTCGGATAAATCGAGCGCAACTTCGTGCAATGCTTCGTTGCTGTTGGCAGGGTCCATTTGATAGGTTGTTTTATCGGCTTTGCCTAAATTGGCTGCTGAGCCCACGGCGTCTCGAAATGGGCCGTAATAAGCAGAAGCATATTTGGCCGAATACGCCATGATACGGGTATTGATAAAGCCATCTTCTTCAAGCGCATTACGCACTTCACCAATGCGGCCGTCCATCATGTCCGATGGGGCAACAACGTCGGCACCAGCTTCGGCATGCGATAAGGCTTGTTGGACAAGCGTATCGACTGTGCGGTCATTGAGGACATAGCCATTGGCATCGATCAAACCGTCTTGACCGTGGGTCGTAAACGGGTCGAGTGCGACGTCGGTAATAACCCCCATCTCTGGCACGGCATCTTTGATGGCGCGCACAGCGCGTTGAGCTAACCCATTGGGGTTGAAAGCTTCTTCCGCCAGTTCCGATTTGGCACTCGCTGGGGTCACCGGAAACAGCGCGATGGCCGGAATCCCTAAGGCATACAAATGCTTGGCTTCGGCGACTAACAAATCAATAGATAAACGCTCAATGCC
>JARGOI010000349.1 GCA_029212275.1 Thalassolituus sp. | reverse complement strand
GGAGTCAAAGTCACATTCTTGGTCGGCATCAAGCTGGGACGGTTGCGAGTGAGTTTGCGCATATCACGAATATCTTGATGCAGCGTACCGCCTAATAACACATTAATCAGCTGTGCACCGCGACAAATACCTAGCAAAGGAATTTCGTTAGTAAACGCTTCATTAATCCACTGCATTTCCAACCGATCCCGCTCGGGGTCGGTTTTAATTTTTTCTTGAATATCACCACCATAATGCTCTGGCCCAATATCATTACCACCACCAATGACCAGTGCGTCTAAAGGCAAGCCGCTATAGCGATGTTTGACAGTAATGCGTTCTGGAGTGGCGCCTATCAGCCTGAGTGCCAATGACGTACACCACCAGCTCGGAGCCCAGCGTCTGGCGTTTCCGGTTACGCCAACGCGTGGTCTTTTAGCCATTGATCAATATACCCTACCCAATCGGTTCGACTAACATCCAGCAGTACTCGCTGGCGCTCGATACTTAAAAATTCATCACTTAGTTCTTCTAACCATTGCTCGTTAGCGGCTAAATTTTCCACCACCAACCAAGAGTTCCATGGTACAGATAACGACCATTCGCTGTGTTCGATACGACAATCAGGCAAACGATAATGAAATGCTGGACGCGCTTTTATGCGCGGATCGTCGATCACATTGCGCACTCGTGTTTCGTCGATACTAGCCAATAACGGCAGCAAATCCAGTCCACGATTACGACTGGGATTGTGCTGTAAGTAATCATCGAAAATTTGATCCATGTCGGCATTCGGATGCGCTAACACTTGTTTCAAATAGTCCTTTGAGAACAAATCGATATAGGGACTGATGCGACGAGCAATATCAATATGATGCATGTCCACTAACCACCACTGCAGCAACGCATAGGCTCGCAGGTAGCGACACAAGGTAGCCGCTTCTAAATCTGGCAACTCAACATTCACGTGTACGCCATAAGCAGAAATAAACGACTCCTCGGTGCCAATTGCGCCTGCATCTCTTAATGCATCGACCATCGGCAATAGCGTATCTAAACGATCCATTGGAATGGGCGGACACACCACTTCTATCGGTACCAGTAGTGGCGCGACTCGGCTCAACAATTCGACCCATGTACGATCTTGATTGGGCCCACTCTCTTGTGCTGCTTTAGATTTCAGATAAGACCAATCAATCTCGATATTAAAATCGCCAAACTCTTCGCTATGTAACTTTATTTCTGCCTCAGTTTGCGACACCACCTCGACATCGATCGTGTTTTGTATCGCCGCGACCGTTTGTTGTAAATTGATGCCCGAAAACTCCAATTCAAAACCCACACGGCGGGTATCGCTGTCTGCTTTTTGCAGGTGCGATGGCAAACCAAACTCATGATTACTGCGTTGCTGTTCGCTCATATAAACGTCGTTTCATCCATCGTTTAGATTTCCTTGGTTGATGTGCGTTGTGGCAATGCACACCTTATGACTTGAAGATTGATCCAGTGCTTATCTGGTATTAATAAAAACACAGTTTAAATAATGACTTAAGTTCGAGTTACTTCTGCTGCAAAAGTTCGAATGGCGTAAAAAAACCCCTTACTATAAAGGCAGATTGTACCAATATTCACAAACATTTTTACGATCCGTTTGATTACTCCCACACACCAAAATAAGAACCTATATTGCACAACGTGACCACCAATTGGCTGTTATAGATATTTTCAATGCTGTGCTAATATGCGTAACTTAGTAGCCATAGTAAAATCAAAAGTAAAATTAAAGAATTCAGGCGTATCCAAGCTATAACCGCAACATCAACCCCTCAGCCTCATACCTCGAAGCAGTATTACTGCAATCGATACCATGTTCTGAGAATCTCATATGGTTATAAGTGTGATCACCCGTTACTCAAAATAGGTATTTCAGCATGAATGCAGAAGTTGCATACGAAGTTAGTATTAACCCAGCCACACTCGAAGAAATTGGTCGACTCCCTTTAACGACGGAAAGTGAGTTTAAAACCACTTTCATACGTGCCAAAGAAGCGCAAAAAGAGTGGGCAAAGCTTTCTTATAAAGCGCGTGGTCAGTACATACTAAAAATGGTCGACTATATACGTGATCATGCTGACGAACTGGCTGACATCATCAGCCAAGACAATGGCAAATTGAAAATTGATGCGCTTAATACCGAAGTATTGCCGTCCATCATGGGGGCTAAATGGTATGTTAAAAACGCACCCAAAGTATTGAAAGATCAGCTTCTTCCCCCGTCCTCTTTGTTGTTTTTTAATAAATGGTCAAAACGTATTTATCAGCCAATTGGCACATTGGGCATCATTAGCCCATGGAACTACCCTTTCTCTATCCCTTTTGGCGAGATCGTGATGGCATTGATGGCTGGTAATGCGGTGGTGCTCAAGGTCGCAGCACAAACACCAATGGTAGGTGACACTATCGAAAAGGTTATTAAGTCTTCTGGCTTACCTGAGGGTTTATTCACCCACGTGGTGGGTTCGGGTTCAAAAGTCTTGGCTTCGATGCTAGAAAACGGGGCCAACAAGATTTTCTTCACTGGTTCTACCTATGCCGGCAAGCAAGTAATGAAGTCGTGCGCAGAGTACTTAGTGCCTTGCAGCCTCGAATTAGGCGGCAACGATGCCATGGTGGTATTAGAAGATGCCCCCATCGAACGCGCAGTGAATGGCGGTATGTGGGCAGCATATCAGAATGCCGGACAATCCTGTGGCGGCGTGAAACGTGTTTATGTTCACGAAAAAGTCTATGACGAGTTTGTAGCCATGGCGATCACCAAAACCAATGCCTTGCGTCATGGCTTTAATAACTACGACACCGATATTGGTGCCGTCACCACCGAAAAACAGTTTTTAACCTTACAAGAAGAACTGAAAATGGCGCTAGAGAACGGTGCCACTATTGCGGCCCAATCTCAGCCCGTTGGCTCGCAAAAGGGTTACTTCTTCCCTGCGACGTTATTAACCGACGTTACCCATGATATGGAATTTACCAAAGAAGAAATCTTTGGCCCATTAATGCCCATTATCAAAGTCAGCAGTGAAGAAGAAGCCATTCGCATGGCGAACGAATCTCAGTATGCGCTCAGTGCTTCCGTATGGACGGCCAGCAATGCCCGTGGCAAGAAAGTAGCTGCGCAAATTAAAGCCGGTGCCGTAACCGTTAACGACCACTTGTATTCTCACGGTATCGCCAACACAGAATGGGGTGGCCCAAAAGAATCCGGTATTGGTCGTACTCACGGTGCCCTTGGTCTACA
>JARGOI010000348.1:1874-3279 GCA_029212275.1 Thalassolituus sp. | reverse complement strand
ATTGATGCGCCGGTGAATGGCACCAAGGTTCGCATCTCGCCAAAAGATACAACGCTTCAAAATAATTCTTCCAATAGCGGCTCTACGAGCAACACCTCTTCCAATATGACAACGCCAGATACCCGCGGAGAAGCTTCATGAGTTCTCTGTTAGGAAAAGGCCCAATATCTTGGATGGCACGCCATGGCGTGGCCCCTAATTTATTGATGGCTTTTTTGATTATCGGTGGCTTTATCATGTCGTTAGCCATTCGTAAGGAATTTTTTCCTAACACCGAGCTCGACATCATTTTGGTACAAGTTGTCTACCCTGGGGCAACGCCTTCGGAAATGGAGCAGGGCGTTATTCTACCGATTGAAAACGAAGTCACCACGCTTAATGGCATTGCCGAAGTAAATTCGACTGCTAATCAAGGCAGTGCGACGGTATTTATTGAGATAACCAAGGACATGGATAAGCAACAGGCTTATCAGGATGTTCAGCAAGCAGTGAATAATATCACCACCTTCCCTGATGGTATCGAACGACCGTTGGTGAGTATTGCTGGTAGAAATATCGAAGTTGTGGAACTGGCAATGTTTGGCCCCGTGAGTCAGTTTCAATTAAAAAAACTGGCCGAGCAGGTAAAAATCGAATTATTAGAAGCGCCAGAAATTACCAAGCTCGAAATTAAAGGGTCGCCGCCCGAAGAAATACACATCGAAATTTCCCAAGAAAAACTTGAGTCCTATAATCTTTCTTTGCAAAGCGTTGCCAATATTGTTGGCAATAATGCGTTAGAGCAAAGCGCGGGGGCAGTGAGAACTGATGGTGGTGATATTTTGGTCACCCTCGATAATCGTCTTTATTGGGCGCGTGAATTTTTAGATTTACCGTTAATGTCCGATGCCAACGGTGTGCAAGTACGTTTGGGGGATGTGGCAACGATAAAAGAGGGGTTTAGCGATACTAATGACCTCGTAACCTACAATGGTCAGCAATCTATTGGTTTCGATATTTATCGAGCCGAAGAACAAACGCCAACCACCGTCGCGGCGGCAGTGTATCGACAGCTAGATCAAATTCGCCCTAATTTACCACTGGGCGTAGAAATTATCGTAACCGACGATGATGGCAAAACCTATCAGGAACGTTTGGGTTTATTACTCAGAAATGCCGCACTTGGATTGTTGTTAGTGATGGTTTTACTGAGTATTTTCTTAGAATACCGCTTGGCGTTTTGGGTGACGATGGGGATACCGACTTCGTTCTTGGGCGCCTTATTGATTCTGCCATTTTTTGATATCTCGATTAATATGATCTCTATGTTTGCCTTTATTGTGGCATTGGGGATTGTCGTCGATGACGCCATCATTGCGGGGGAAAATATTTATGAAAATATGCAAAAAGGTGTGCCCTTTATCGA
>JARGOI010000348.1:0-1774 GCA_029212275.1 Thalassolituus sp. | reverse complement strand
GGTGGTGCTGGATTAACGGTTGAATTACGCGGTAGCAATACTGCCGTTCTGCAACAAGCTAGCAAGGAACTTGAGTTTGCCATGGCTGAGATTGGTGGGGTAAAAGACATCGCCAACAGCTTTACCAGCGGTAAGCCACAATGGGACGTCGAATTGAACGACGTAGGTCGCAGTTTGGGCCTACAAGCCGATAATGTGGCAGCGCAGATTCGTGCTGCCATTTATGGTGCGCGAGCCTTACGTCAACAACGCGAAAGCAACGAAGTGACGGTGTTGGTGCGTTTGCCAGAAGCAGAGCGCAGTAGCAGTGCTGACATCGAGCGTTTGCAGATTCTCACACCTTCTGGCGGTTATGTTCCGCTGTCAGACATCGCTATGCTGAAGAAAAGTACTTCACCATCCATCATCAGTCGTCGCGATGGTCGACAAATAATTACTCTTTCGGCAGAAGTTGAACCAAGAGAACAAATACCAGCGGTGATCTCGCTCTTAAGAAGTGATGTGTTTCCTGAGTTAATGGCACGCTATCCACGTGTTGATTTTGGTTTTAGTGGTCGCCAAGCAGAAACTCAGGAAAGTGCGCAAGCACTAAAAACCTATGGCTTTTTCTCGATCTTACTTATTTATGTGTTGTTAGCGATTCCGTTTAGATCCTACACCCAGCCATTTTTGGTGATGGCGATCATTCCTTTTGGTGCGGGCGGTGCGATTTTAGGACACATCATGCTGGGCTATGGTTTGAGTATGACCAGTATCATGGGGATCGTCGCTTTGGCAGGGGTGGTCGTGAACGACAGTTTGATTCTGGTGGATTATGCTAACCAGTTACGACGTACCGAAGGGCTTTCGGCAAATGATGCCATTATCAAAGCCGGTGTACGTCGCTTCCGTCCAATCCTATTAACCACCTTGACCACCTTTGGTGGACTCGCGCCCATGGTATTTGAACCTTCTCGTCAGGCTCAGATGATTATCCCAATGGCCGTTTCATTAGGCTTTGGTATTTTATTCACCACCTTTGTTTGCTTGTTGGTGTTGCCTGCCTTGTACGTTATGTTGGATATGGTTATTCCGAAGAAATTCAAACCAGAAGCCATAGCTGACGATTCGTTATCAGCCCCACCTGTGTCGGCGGGTTAGCTGCAACTGATGCAATTACCCCAGACTCTGTCCAAGTGATGGCCAGGGTCTGAGTTAAGCATCCATTGACTGAGTTATTTACTCGCCATCCATTTTGCATTCTTTATGCTTTCCCTATATTTCCCTTTGTTTCGTCTTCGCTGTTAAGAAGAAACTTTAGACTTCATGGTCATAAAGTACATCAAGGGTATTAATACTAGTGTCAGCATTGTAGACACCAAAATACCAAAGATCAGTGCAATGGCTAGGCCATTAAAAATGGGGTCATCGAGGATAAACATGGCGCCAATCATCGCGGCCACGCCGGTTAATACAATGGGTCGCGCACGCACGGCGGCCGATCTCACCACTGCATCTTCTAGACGTACTCCAGCCGCTAATTGCTGATTAATAAAGTCGACCAACAAAATAGAGTTGCGAACAATAATACCGGCGAGGGCAATCATCCCGATCATCGAGGTCGCAGTAAATTGCGCATCAAACAGTGCATGACCGGGTAATACACCAATCACCGTCAGTGGAATCGGCGCCATAATCACCAACGGCACTACGTAAGAACGAAACTGAGCCACCACTAATAAGTAAATTAGGATCATTCCCACGCCATAGGCCATGCCCATGTCGCGGAAGGTTT
>JARGOI010000347.1 GCA_029212275.1 Thalassolituus sp. | reverse complement strand
TCATCAAAAGACAAGTCATCTGCCAAATCTGTGTCCGGAATATCAAAGTCGCCCCAATCCTCATCGTCGTCACTGCTAATCGTATTCTTCTCTTCACTCTCTGGGCTATTCTCAGGGCTAGCTTCAGAGATTGCAGGACTTGGTTCGTCACTGGCTGTTGCTTTGGTCACGTCATCTTCTAACGATGAGTTTGATTGTTCCTCATCGCCAAGGTCAAAGTCTGTTTCAAAGTCATCAATATCGTCAATATCATCCGCGCCCTCTATTCCATCATTCGCGGTTTTCACTGTTTCGTCAGCGGCGGTAACTGGGTCCTCGGCGTTCATCTCATTGACCGCAGAGCTTGCTGGAATTGGCTCTTCGGTAACGCTGTCGAAATCATCAAATTCAGCGATGTCCAAATCATCATCCAAATCTAAATCGTCGTCGCCATCTTGGATATCAGTAAGATCGCTGGCGCCGTCAACACCATCCACCCCGCTCAATTCATCTTCATCATTCTCGGCATTGGCTTTACGACGGCGAGCCAACCACCACCAAGCAACAGCACCCAATAACAGTAGGTTGGCAACACCAATCGCTGTATACACCCACCATGGAGTGGTTTCCAGCTCCGTTTCTGACTCTGTTACCGTTGACTCTTCAGTCTGCTCGGTCTCTGATTGCTCGGTCTCTGATTGCTCGGTATTGGATTTCGCAGCATCGCTAGAGGCGATCTCTGACTCATTGTCAGTTTGCGCAACTTCTTCAGCATTAGAACCCGCAGTTTGAGTGTCAGTAACTTGATTAGTTGTAACATCCTCGGTCGTTTCTTTTACAAGATCAGCATCGGTGATGGGAAAATTGAGTTTCAAAGACTCAGGATTACTTTTAAAGGTCATCCCAGATCCTGACACGCCGCGGATATTAATCACGACTTCGTATTCGCCATCGCCTTTCTCGTTAGTTAAATCCAACGTCCAAGCACCAAGCGTTGTGTCGTAATCCATCGCCTGAATTCTAGAATTGCCATCGGGACTGGCAATGCGCGCAATAATGCGACTCAGTGAGGTATCCATCATGTCATTACTGGGGGTCACACGTATGGACGCGCGTTGCTCTTCTATGAATGGCACAACATTAATTTTCATTGGTTCAGAAAGGGTCGCAGTTAATTTCTGAATACGTTCAAATGTTCGACCTCGTGCTTGCACTTCCACCTGATACTCACCGGGGACCGTTAAGCGACTTAACACTTCACGAAATACGCCATCGATGGGTAAGTTTTCGGGATCAGACAGCAATTTACTGCCTACGCGACCATCCGGTGACGTAACCTGAATCATAATATCGGTCAGTTGTAGCAGCGCAGATTCAGTGATGACTTGACCTTCGTTGGTTAACGCCACTTCCATATCGGCAGGCACACCAGCAAATAAATTCGCCGGTACTCCTTTCACCAATAACTGCAAATCAGACAGAATTTGTACACGATTTTCTGGATCAATATCAGCGTCTGCCTGCCATTGTCCTGCCTGGGGTGATTTAATGGTGACCAAATCAAAATTTAAATCTTCGTGCCAGCGCACATTTTCATTCAAAGCGACACTTGCTACGGTTATCTTCTGACCATCCGGCGCAATTAACGCCGAAGGCTTGGCGTTTGGCCCCCTAAAAATCAAAGCAGTGAATTCACGCACGCTGTCGTCAATAGAAAACTGGTTATTCGACATTGGCACTTGTTCGGTGGGTACAGCCCGATCAAACGCTTTTAAAAATGCAGGTAGAAGTTGCTCGGCGGTTTCAGCACGAAGAAATAACCCGCCACTTTCCATGGCAATTTGTTGCAAAACAGCTTGATCTGCGCCGTCGGAAAGCGCCAAAGTATGAATGCGAATATTGCGCTCTGTGTATTGTGGTAACACATCGCGCATCAAGCGTTGGCGTTCTGCTTTATTTGCTGGCGAATTTGGATCACCTTCACTGGCATCCATGTCGATCTTGCCATCGGTCAGTAAAATAACCGTTTGTTCATAGGCGTCGTCGTTAGTCGTTTTTAACAATGCACTGTCCAAAGCACCGACTAAATTCGTGTTCATCGCGATTGAATTAATCTTTGCAGAAGCTTCACGAGCCCTAACGCGCCATTGATTATCGACCGTATCCAAAGGCAATAGACGATTCACATAACGACCGAATGTCCAAACACCCCCACGGGAGCCTTCGGGCAATAGTTCTGCTAATAGATTTAATGCTGGGCGACGAAGATTGGCGGGATCTGTTTTTTTCATGCTCCCTGATATATCAATAAGAATCCTGACATCAGCGGGTTTCTGAGCAGTCGATTGAGCAACGCTACCCGTTTCTTCATTCGCATCGGCATCGAGCACAGTGAAAGTTAGAAAGACAAATACGATAAAAAAAGAAGCAACGATCCCTCTGAAATCAACATACAGCGCATTGGGAATAGCGGCATGTTGCTTAAATGGTCGCATAGCGTCTCCAGATTGACACCGGGTGCGCAATATCACCTCGATGTAGTGAAAATTTAATGGGTTGCTTTAAAGCTAGCAAAAAATCAGTGTTTAGCCAGTCAGGACAACTAATATAAAGTCTTATTGCTTTATAAAAGAACGCACTTTTAGAAATTTTAGGAGGCGTACGAGCAGAGATTGGGTGCATCGCTCAATGACGAAAATTTGTCAAAGAGCGATGCTTTCAGTATGGATAACGATAGGAAAGTAAAAAAACTAAAAAAATAAAATAACTACACCGTTCGAGATGAGCTGCGCTTGCGTGGAGAAGCCGCAGTCGATGCATTACCAGATGGAGGGTTGCCGGATAAGCGTTTCGCGGACAATGACTTAGCTGCCGACGGATTAAACTTCTGACGAGCTGTTGGCTGTTTTGCTTTGTCTGCTTGGGTTGAGTGTTTTATTGAACGATTAAATCTGCCCAAGTAAGTCGCTGTGGCAATAGGAATGAGTGCTAAAAAGGCAGCAAGAAGGTACCAACCTACTTGAGTCCCCACCATGGCAACATCGCCTGATAGTAAGGTAAATGGAAATGCGATAAACCCAGGCGCGAGAATGTGGGGCATCGCGCTAGAAAATGGCACCGGAGTAAAAATAATGACCGCACCAACAGCGCTGTAAATATGATATCTAAGACCTTTATTTACCGACTTAACGGCCATCTGACCCCAACACCAAAAAGCCACAATGCCTGCTAAAAAATAGGCGGTCCACATCAGTGGGTAATTTACTAAGCTTTCCATATTATATGATCCTGCCAATCCTTTTCATGAACTTGATCGTCAGCAATGCCTTTGCC
>JARGOI010000346.1 GCA_029212275.1 Thalassolituus sp. | reverse complement strand
AACAAGATGACATTAATTGGGTTAGTAACTCTTGGGTAAAAAGAAATCAATGTGGGGTTCTGGGGACATTCCGTCATAATGTAACACTTATCGCTACAGCCTAGGTATCATAAGTCCTACAGAGGCACATTAACCTTCAAAATCGCTGTAATATTCAATTCATAGTAGTATTTCAGGTTTTGCGAGAAGCCCATGTCTTATAAAGAACGCCTAACCATACTCCACGAATCAGAAATTAACGATTTATATGGTGTTCCCAGCCTGTCACTTGAAGAAAAACGTGTCAGTTTTGCGCTGAATGACCTAGAGCAGGACGTCATTAAATCCATCAGGGATCGTAATCATAAATGCTATGCCATCGTTCTTCTGGGCTATTTTAAAATCAAGCCCATTCAACTTAACCTGACTTACAAGGTGCTACAGGCAGACTTGGCTTTTATTGCTGATGAGTATTTCTCCAAGTTTAAAGCCCCGCGTTTCAGTGTTAGCCGTATGCAAAAAACGCGCATCTACGACAAGATTCTCAACCTGCAAGGCTTCAAAAAATGGGATGCGGAACAGCATCAAAAACCTCTCATTACCTACTTACAACAAGTTGCTAAATCCTGGATTGAACCACGTTTTTTATTTGATTCCTGCACTGAATACCTTGCCCGAAATCATATCGCTATCCCTAGATATAGCGTACTCCAGCGAATTATCAGTCAGGTCATAAAGCAGGAACGTAAGCGTATTTCAGACACATTAAAAATAACGATATCAGATGAATTGACTGCTAACCTAGCCGATTTGGTTGATGGAGAAAGCCCACTAACGATCAAAGAACTGAAACAGGCAGCGAAAAGTTTTAATGGCTCTGAATTAGAAAAAGAATTGAACGTCAACAAGCTCATTCAGCCCTGGATGAATGAAGTGAATCAGGTGGTACCTGCTCTGTCACTATCGCAACAAAACCAACTGCATTATGCGACGATGGTTGATTACTACTCTATTACCAAACTTAAACGCTTCGACCGAGGCACACAGCAGCTGTATTTACTTTGTTACCTTCAAGAGCGGGCACAAATCAATATTGAGCGATTAGCCGATGGTTTTATCTATCATCTTCGCAAACTGCGTGAAAAAGCCAAGACATACGCCAAAGAAATGGCCTATAAAGATTGGGAAGGCGCTGCGGCGAATGTCAGCAAAGCCGCTGAGCTACTATACTTTTTTATTGATGCTACCATTGATGATCAAGTGTCATTTAAACAAATAAAACAACGGGTAAAAAGCTTACTTGGAGAGCGAGAAATAGAATCACTGTGCTTGTATCTGAAAAAGCAAAAGCGCACAAAAGATGATTATATCTGGGAGTACTATGATCAACATGAGAATCTGATTGAGCAGTTGATACGCCCCCTTTTTTTATGCCTGACATTTGAAGGATCAGACAATACACAGGCTTTAGCTGCACAGCTTGGGGCAATGCAGAGCGAGTGGTTAGAGTCTGGTGAATTAGCGTCGTCAGATCGACGATTAATTCCAACTAAACATCAATTATATGTGATAGATACGGATAATAACGTAATTTTTAAACGTTACGAGATGCTACTGTATTTATCCGCTCAAACTAAATTGAACGGTCAGCTCTTTATACCGACAGCCATTAAATATCGGGCATTACACGATGATCTTGTTGGTGATATTCCTTGGGAAGAGAAAGACAAATTGCTCAAAGACTCCCTGTTAGATAGCATGAATACTGAGTCTGCCCAGCTTATCAAATCAATGGAACAGGCGATGCGTGATAAGTTACAGCGAGTCAGTCAACGTATTGATGAGGGTGATAATCGAAACGTAATATTACGCAATCGCTCCGGAAAAACTCAATGGCGGTTGCCGTATTCAGGCACAAAAACGGCATTAAACAATCCATTTTTTGATCGCATGAAGTCGATCAATGTTGCTGATGTGCTGCGCTTTGTTCATCAGGAAACAGGCTTTCTAAAGCACTTTGAGCATGTTCGGCAAGTGCGGTCAGGGCAAAACAATCATTTGAATGATTTACTGGCAGCCATCATTGGTAATGGAACCTATTACGGTTTACATGGCATGGCCAGCATATCTGATCGCTCATACGATCATTTACGCACAGTACAAGCCAATTATTTGCGTCCTGAAACGCTAAACCTCGGCAATGATGCCATTAACGATGCGACAGCAAAGTTAGCTATTTTTAGGCATTACAATATTCAAGAAGGACTCATTCATGCCAGTGCCGATGGGCAAAAATTCGAATCCCGGTTAGAGACGTTTAAAACCCGATATTCATCGAAATATTTTGGTACGAACAAAGGCCTGACATCGATGAACCTGATTGCCAATCATGTCGCTTTGAATGCTAGGATTATTGGTTCTAACGAGCATGAATCACATTTTATTTTGGACTTACTTCATAACAACACTTCAGAAATTAAACCGGATATATTATCAACGGACACACATGGGGTTAATCATGTGAACTTCGCCCTGCTGGACTTGTTTGGCTATACCTTTGCTCCGCGCTATGCACAGTTTGGAACGGTGATATCTGATCTATTTAATGTCAATGAAGGAAAAGATAATAAGGTGACACTTTCATTGAAAAAGCCTATCAATACAGCACTGATCATCGATGAATGGGATACAATTCAACGCATTGTGATCTCGCTACAGCAGAAGACGATCACACAGGCAACACTCGTTAGAAAGCTATCTGGTTACAGTCAAAACCATCCTTTATTGAAAGCTCTGACGGAGTATAATCGCATGCTCAAGGCTATGTATTTATTGGACTATATTGATGATGCTAGTTTAAGAACTTATGTGCAGCGAGCCTTGAATCGCGGGGAAGCTTATCATCAACTACGCCGCGCCATTGCGCATGTGAATGGTAATCGTTTCCGAGGGAAGTCAGACGACGAAATTGTTTTGTGGAATGAATGTGCCAGGCTATTAACCAACGCCATTATCTATTTTAATTCACTCATACTGACGCGATTGCTTGAGCATTTTGAGGCCGAAGGAGATGATAAGAAGTCCGAAATTATCAAGCAGGTTTCCCCAGTGGCCTGGCACAACATCAATTTGAACGGAACTTATAGCTTTAGCTTTGAAAAAAACCCACTTGATTTAGATGAGATTATGCAATCAATCGTGCAAAATGATAATTAAGGTTCCTCTGTAGCCCCTATAATACATAGGATGTAGCGATAAGTGTTACATTAGGACGGAATGTCCCCAGAACCCCAATGTGGTTTTTAAACTCAAGTTTCGGAGTTCATTTTTTAGTAAAAAAATGAAC
>JARGOI010000345.1:1975-3328 GCA_029212275.1 Thalassolituus sp. | reverse complement strand
AAGTTCGCAGTGTGCGTTATTCCAAACCGATCACGATTCTTATTGCGAATGCAAAAGGTGGGTGCGGTAAAACGACTCTCGCCACGAATTTGGCTTGTCAGCTTGCGCGCAAAGGTGCGGTGACCAGTTTGATTGACCATGACCCACAAGGTTCGTCAATGGCATGGCTAAAAGCACGTAATCCGCGACTGCCCATTATTAATGGTTTTGAAGCCAGTCAATCATTACGACAGAATACGATTTCTAGCGGTTGGAAACTGCGTATTCCCATGGGAACGCAACGCTTGGTGCTCGATACACCAGCAGGTTTGTCTGGGCAGCAACTCAACGCCTTAGTGTCGCAATCCGACATCATTTTAATGCCAGTGATTCCGTCCGCGATTGATATGCGTGCGGTGCGCAAATTTATTGAAGAAGTTACCAATACCCATGCTTTTCGAGAGCGCCCGCGCGCCATTGCCGTGGTGGCCAATCGGGTAAAGCGAAACACCCTGAGTTTTGGCCAACTGCAAACCTTCTTAGAAGGTTTGGAAATTCCTTTTATTGCTTCTTTGCGCGACACGCAATTTTACGTCAAAGCTGGTGAACACGGCTATGGCGTGGTTGACTTCGACCGCACGCACATCCGTGAAACAGAAGAATGGCAGCCGCTGATGACGTGGTTGGACGATGCCTTGGTGAAAATCGAAACGCCTTAAACCATCAGCGGTTTATGTTAGGCACCTCAGTAATTCATTACCATGGCCATGCTTTCCTAAGCACACCGACAGATTCGCTTGGGCAATGTCATTCACCTTCTCTTGGTTGAGAGTCCTGTCGGGGTTTAGAGCCATATCTGGATTTGCAGCACCGCTCAAACGGTCGGCGAAGGCTTTGCATAATAACCATGTGCCCTCGCGTTCTGCTTCTAGCTCGGCTTTTTTAAGGTGTTCGTACAGCGCGGGTGTCAGTGTTTTATCGCACGCGCGCCGCAATTGACGGATGGGCCGAATCATCTGCGCTCGCCAACGTTCATATACAGGCTGTTGCAGCTGCTCAGGGGATAATTTAAGCGACTGAGAAGCCAGCCATAAGGCCGTCAGCAACCACAGTACATCCGCTTCGCACTCGTCTTGTAAGCGCAGTAACTCATCAGCAACGTTAGGTTTGCCATACACTTCTAGCGAAAAACGCCATAACGGGTTATCGCTTTGTTTAGTCGCAAGGGGATCTGTGGCAAACTTCGCCGCCATACTCTTCATCCGAATATCTGCTCATCATGATTGAATTTAATCAGGTTTCTTTACAGCGTGGTACCAACTTTCTATTAGAAGGCGCTAATTTACGACTGCACGATGGTCAGAAAATTGCGCT
>JARGOI010000345.1:0-1875 GCA_029212275.1 Thalassolituus sp. | reverse complement strand
ACTTTCTATTAGAAGGCGCTAATTTACGACTGCACGATGGTCAGAAAATTGCGCTTATCGGACCTAATGGTGCAGGCAAGTCTAGTCTGTTTGCGTTGCTCAATGGTGAATTAACGGTGGACGCTGGCGAGTTAAGTATCCCCTCCAAATGGCGCATCGCACACATGATGCAAGAAGTTGTGGCCAGCGATCGCAGCGCAGTCGATTATGCCATGGACGGCGATAAAATATTTCGTCGCATTGAAGCGGGTATCGCCAACGCTAGTAACGATAATGAGCTGACTCAATGGATGGACCAGATGGATCAGCATCAAGGCTATAGTGTGCCCGTAAAAGCCGAGCAGCTTTTGCATGGCCTAGGTTTTAGCCAAAGCGATATGGGGCGCTCGGTCAAAGATTTTTCCGGTGGCTGGCGCATACGTTTGAATTTGGCCCAAGCACTGATGATGCCCTCAGATTTATTGCTGCTGGATGAGCCCACCAACCACTTAGATTTAGAAGCCACCATGTGGTTAGAGCAGTGGCTCAAAAAATACCCTGGCACCTTGTTATTTATTTCTCACGATCGTGACTTTATCGACGGTGTCTGTGATCACATTGTGCATTTGCACAATCGAGAATTGGTGATGTATCCGGGTAATTACAGCGCCTACGAACGTATGCGTGCAGAAAAATTAGCGCAGCAACAAACCTTGTTTGAAAAACAGCAAACGCGTGTTAAAGAAATCGAATCGTTTGTGGCTCGTTTTCGAGCCAAAGCCAGCAAAGCCAAACAAGCGCAAAGCCGCTTAAAAGAATTGCAGCGTATGGAGCTGATTGCGCCAGCGCATGTCGATTCCCCCTTTCAATTTATCTTTCCTTGTTACGAGAAAATGTCGACGCCATTGCTGGCACTCGACCAAGCCGCGCTGGGATATCGCGTCACTGGGCAAGACGATAAAGTCATTTTACCCAAAGTGAAATTGTCCATCGTACCGGGCCACCGTATTGGATTACTTGGCCCCAATGGCGCGGGCAAGTCGACGTTATTGAAAACTTTGTGCGAAGAAATCCCTTTATTATCGGGTGAGCGAAGTCATGGCGAACATTTTAAAATCGGTTATTTTGCTCAGCATCAATTGGAGTCATTAGATACTCGTGCCAGTGGGTCACTTATTTTACAACGCTTGAAGCCCCAATCCAGTGACCAAGAAATTCGTAATTTTTTAGGTGGTTTTGGTTTTCATGGGGAGAAGGCATTAGAGGTTATCGAACCTTTCTCTGGCGGCGAAAAAGCACGCTTAGCGCTGGCCTGCGTAGCCTGGTTAAAGCCTAATTTATTAATCATGGACGAACCGACCAACCACCTAGATATTGAAATGCGCGAAGCATTAGCAATGGCGCTGCAAAATTTCGAGGGTGCCATCGTGGTGGTCAGTCACGATCGTCATTTATTGAAATCCACCGTCGATGAATATTGGCTGGTGGACCAAGGCAAAGTTACCGAGTTTGACGGTGATTTGGATGATTATCATCAGTACTTACAGCAACGCGAGCAAGGATCTACGACGGATTTTGCAGAGCAAAATGCTTCATTAAACAATACGAATAATTCCACTGCGCCTATCGTCGACCGTAAAGAACAAAAGCGGCTAGAAGCTGAAAAACGTCAGCGTTTGGCACCGCTCAGAAAGCAGCAGCAAGCTGCGGAAAAGCAGATGGAGAAGCTACAATTGTCGCTGTCGGTGATCGAAGAAAAAATGAGCGATACCGATCTATACGACGCCAGTCGCAAAGACGAGTTGAATAAATTGATTCAAGAGCAAGGTAAATTAAAGTCCGAATTGGACGATGTCGAAATGACATGGATGGAGTTGACGGAGCAGTTAGAGGAGG
>JARGOI010000344.1 GCA_029212275.1 Thalassolituus sp. | reverse complement strand
GAATTTGATGAAGTCGGCGAACGTCAGTTTTCCGATGCTATGGTGGATGAAGGTACCGGCACGGTGAATTTACGTGTGTTGTTTGAAAACAAAGAAAAACGCTTACTCCCCGGAATGTTTGTGCGCGCTGATGTACCAAGCACTTTGATTAAAGATGCCATCTTGGTTCCACAGCGCGCGGTGGTTCGTCAAGCGACTGGAACTACTTCTACTTTCGTCGTTGGCGAAGATAATGTGATTGAATCCCGCAACATCCAAGTGACCCGAGCCATTGGCGATCAGTGGTTATTGAAAACAGGCTTAGAGTCTGGTGAGCGTGTCGTGATCAGTGGCTTACAAAAGATTAAGCCGGGTGCAAAAGTTGCACCTGAAGAAGCTAGCTCATCGGATACGAAGACAGCTGGCAAGGAAACATCTGGCTCAAATTCTTCTGCCCCAAATCCATCAAAGACAGCGACTTCAGGTCAATAAGGGGAATATCGTCACATGGCTAAGTTTTTCATTGATAGACCCATATTTGCATGGGTGATTGCCATATTGGTGATGTTGGCGGGTGTCGCGGCGGTGCAAACTTTGCCAGTGCAGCAATACCCAAGTATTGCGCCACCTTCCATCAGTATTTCCGCGTCTTATCCTGGCGCCTCTGCCAAAACATTGGAAGAAAGTGTGACTCAGGTCATCGAGCAAAATATGACGGGTTTGGATAACTTATTGTATCTGTCCTCTGACAGCAGCTCTTCCGGCAGTGCCACTGTCACGCTGACTTTTGCTGCTGGAACCGACCCCGATATTGCTCAAGTACAGGTTCAAAATAAATTATCCTTGGCCGAAGCTTTGTTGCCACAATCGGTGACTCAGCAAGGGATCAGTGTAACCAAAGCTTCTCGCTCATTCTTGATGGTGGTAGGCATCGTTTCAAAGAGTGGCGATCTCAGCCGTTCTGATTTGGCCGATTATATTTATTCTTACATGAAAGATCCGCTTTCACGCGTCGACGGTGTTGGAGAAATGCGCGTGTTTGGTTCGCAGTATGCCATGCGTGTTTGGTTGCAGCCGGAAAAACTTACGGCTTATGGTATTACGCCTTTGGACGTAAAAGGGGCAATTGGTTCTCAAAACAACCAAATACCTGCCGGACAGCTGGGGGGGTTACCCGCCACTGGTGACCAACAAATTAACGCTACTATTATTGCTCAAGGACGCTTAGAAGCGACAGAGCAATTTGAAAATATACTATTAAAAGTGAACGCAGACGGTTCACAAATACGCTTAAAAGACGTCGCTAAAGTTGAACTTGGCGCCGAAAACTATGGTGTTGAAGGGCGTTATAACGGTCGTCCTGCTGCGGGTATTGCTGTGCAGTTGGCTGGGAATGCCAATGCACTGGATACCGCCAATGCCGTACGTGCAAAAATTGATGAGTTGTCGGCTTTCTTCCCTGCAGATATTGAAGTTGTATATCCTTACGATACGACGCCTTTTGTTCGTATCTCTATTAAAGAAGTGGTGCAAACACTGATTGAAGCCGTGGTGCTTGTATTCTTAGTGATGTACCTGTTTTTAGGAAATATTCGCGCCACTTTAATTCCAACCATTGCCGTGCCGGTAGTATTACTCGGAACTTTCGGCATCATGGCAGTTGCGGGTTACAGCATCAACACATTGACCATGTTTGGTTTGGTGTTAGCAATTGGTCTATTGGTGGATGACGCCATTGTCGTGGTCGAAAACGTCGAGCGTATTATGGAAGAAGAGGGGCTTTCACCGCTTGAAGCAACCCGAAAATCCATGGAGCAAATCACTTCTGCTTTAGTAGGCATCGCGTTGATTTTGGCTGCCGTGTTTGTGCCGATGGCCTTTACCGGCGGCTCGACAGGTGCGATTTATCGTCAGTTTTCTCTTACGATTGTTTCCGCGATGGCGCTGTCTGTAATGGTCGCCTTGATACTGACACCTGCACTTTGCGCAACCTTATTAAAACCTTCTAGTGGCGTTCATCCTGAAGAAAGAAAAGGTTTGTTTGGGATGTTTAACCGCTTTTTTGCGCGCACGACCAAAGGCTATTTGTCGGCAGTGGAAGGTACGGTAAATCGCCCCGTGCGTATGGTCATCATCTACATTGGTTTGATTGCCGTATTAGCGTTCTTGTATGTAAGACTGCCTACCTCTTTCTTACCCAGCGAAGACCAAGGCATCGTACTGAATCTGGTGCAGTTGCCTGATACGGCAACGCTGGATCGTACCAATAAAGTCATGGAGAAAATGACTGACTTTTACTTAGGTCAGCCCGAAGTGAAATCCATCTTCACCGTAGCGGGATTCAGCTTTGCCGGTGTTGGGCAAAATATGGGCATTTCGTTTGTTACTTTGACGCCTTGGTCCGAGCGGACAGAAGCAGGACAATCCTCCTTTGATTTGATCGGTCGCGCCTTTGGGGCACTGAGTCAAATTAAAGATGCCACTATTTATCCCATTAACCCACCACCGATTCCCGAACTGGGCACGGCATCGGGTTTTGATATGATGTTGCAAGATCGCGATAACGTGGGTCACGAAAAATTACTGCAAGCACGTAATCAGTTGTTGGGCATGGCTTCGCAAGATCCTCGCCTAGTTCGTGTGCGTCCCAATGGTATGAGTGATGCACCGATTCTGCGTATCGATATCGATTACGAAAAGGTTAAAACCTTAGGATTGGAAATCGCTAACGTCAACGATACTCTGAGTACTGCATGGGGTGGCTCATACGTAAACGACTTTATTGATCGGGGTCGGGTGAAGCGTGTTTATGTGCAAGGGGATGCACCGTCGCGCATGCTTCCAGAAGATTTAGAAAAGTGGTACGTGCGCAACAATCAAGGCGATATGGTGCCATTCACAGCCTTTACTCGTACTTATTGGGATTACGGTTCGCCGAAACTGCAACGCTACAACGGGGTCCCCGCGATGAACATTCAAGGCGAGGCTGCACCGGGGCAAAGCACAGGGGCTGCGATGATGGCGATGGAAGAAATGGTCGCGAAGTTACCGCCGGGTATTGGTATGGAATGGACTGGCTTATCGTTGCAAGAGCGTATGTCCGGGGCGCAAGCGCCACTTCTCTATGCTGTCTCGCTGTTGGTGGTGTTCTTATGCTTGGCCGCCTTATATGAAAGCTGGTCAGTCCCATTTGCGGTAATACTGGTGGTGCCTTTAGGTGTCATGGGGGCACTGATTGCAGCCACAGGCAGAGAATTGAGTAACGATGTGTATTTTCAGGTGGGGCTATTAACGACCATCGGCTTAGCCGCGAGGAACGCCATCTTAATGGTGGAATTCACCAAAACCCTCGTTGATCAAGGCAAGG
>JARGOI010000343.1 GCA_029212275.1 Thalassolituus sp. | reverse complement strand
TCAGCTGGGAGAGCATCTGCCTTACAAGCAGAGGGTCGGCGGTTCGATCCCGTCATCACCCACCAAACCTTTCTATGCAGGTTTAAGCATACGACTCTGGACTGGTAGTTCAGTTGGTTAGAATACCGGCCTGTCACGCCGGGGGTCGCGGGTTCGAGTCCCGTCCAGTCCGCCAACTTTTAAATGTTGAGATTTTTAACTCAGCAACACTTTTGATGTGTGAAATGTTTTTCGTAGTGTTATGCGTTCTGCAGCAATACGGAAAAGATAAGCACTATTAAAAAGGGTGATTAGCTCAGCTGGGAGAGCATCTGCCTTACAAGCAGAGGGTCGGCGGTTCGATCCCGTCATCACCCACCAAACCTTTCTATGCAGGTTTAAGCATACGACTCTGGACTGGTAGTTCAGTTGGTTAGAATACCGGCCTGTCACGCCGGGGGTCGCGGGTTCGAGTCCCGTCCAGTCCGCCAACAACATTTTTAAAAAAATCTTATTTTCCCTTAAGGGGTCCCTCTTCAAAGTCCCCAGAGTGTCTGCCAGTCAGTCCGCCAACAACATTTTAATAAAACATTATTTCCCCTAGGGGTCACTCTCCGAAGTCCCCAGAGTGTCTGCCAGTCAGTCCGCCAACTATTTCAAATTAGTAAAAATCTTATTTCCCTTTAGGGGCCACTCCCCGAAGTCCTCAAAGCGTCTGCCAGTCAGTCCGCCAACAACATTTTTACAAAAAATCTTATTTCTCCTTTAGGAATCACTCTCCAAAATCCTCAGAACATTATTTTTTAGCTTTTGTCATATTGCTTACACATAAGCTAGGTAATTTGTCTCATCATTGAGATACAGAAGAATCTCAATGATGTTAAGAATTGATATTAGAAGAGTGCATTCGACGTCGTTTGGGTTGTAAACAACCTGTCCAACGTTACATTGTAGAAATTGAAATGCTCTAGGCCGAAAAAATTCTGCTATTGGCGTGCGAACTCAAATTTCTTAGCTAGACTATTGATAACTATGAAAATTTTGTTCAATTAACCCACAAGAAAAGGAGATCACAATGTCAGATTACATTGAAGATCTGTTGGATGTCAGCTTCGACGATTACGAAGATGATGCCGACGATGCTGTAGAAATGTAGTAATGCCCCACTCGTTCTTCCCCTATCAGTGATCTTTGTACTGATCTCTGTAGCGGCCCGGCGCTTCGCCGGTCCAGCGCTTGAAAGCACGCTGAAAAGCGGTCGCTGATCCAAATCCTGTCAGATATGCAATTTCCCCAAGTGAGATATGAGTATCGCGCAGGTAAGCTTCTGCTAGCCAGTGACGCGTATCACTGAGCACTTGCTGAAAGCTGCTGTTTTCCGCTTCCAAACGTCGCCTCAGTGTCCAAGGCGTCATGTTTAGTCGACTTGCCACCTCATCCATATCAGGGGTTTTGCCAACCAACATAGGGCTTATCACTCTCCCCACGCGCTCGATATAGGACAACCCTAAACGCACTTTCGTTATTTCTCGTTCTGCATAAAGCCGCAATGCCTCGTGCACAGACGCGCAAGATTGCATCAACGGGCGTGCCATGATACTCGAATTAAGGAGCAATTGATTTGCTTGAGCAGCAAACTTTATTGGACACGGCAGGTACTCTTTGTACTTCTCTGCATAACTAGGCGCACTAAATTCAATATGAATTTGCTCAACGCAATCGCTGCGCCCTGTCATTTGCTTCAATACGTAAAACCAACCAGAAAGTACCGAATCGACCACAAATCGATTGTAATCGTTGTACGGATCGATGGAGTAAAAAGATAACAATGGAGATTTAGAGGAGGCATCAAATTGAACAGAGCCACGAGCGTTATAGCTTGATAATAGACCGAAATCGGCAATGTCTTGGCATGCTTCTAAAACAGAGCTTGCGGTCATCGCAAGCAGCCCGGTATGACCGTAATGGACCGCTTGGGTGTTAGCTCCCATTTCTAACCCTAACCACGGACAACCGGTCAATTCAATCGCGGCGTAGCCCAAACGCATATAGCGCGGAATGCTGATGCGCGCATCCGGTGATGCCAACGTCGTTTGATCAATGCGAAACTGTTTGAGTAATTCAGAAGAATCAAATCCCAGACGTTCGACGGTACGCATCATTACGTCGACATAAGTAACGCTGAGATCACCGAGTTTCATCGAAAACTACGCACTACGCATCAAAAGAATCGTGGTCGGATTTTTTTTCTGCAACCTCTGTGGAGTCATCCCGAGATTGATCACCGTCATCGCTATAAGACGATGAAGGTTCATAAAAATCGAGGAGAAACTGATAGCTTAAGGACAGAACGGTGACGCTAATTAAGGAACCTATGTAGGTTGCAAACGTCGCGATAAAACGCAATACACCATTTTCGGTAAGCAACGATGGAATCATAAAAGGCACCGTTAGTAACATTGGTAAGACGACAACCACTATCACCAACATTGAACCATTACCTTTGCCCATATCCCATGCACGGTTGAGTTGACTAAAACGCCCTAAAGCGATTTCTGGAAGGGTAATTGAAAGACGCCCCGAGACATAAATAGCAATCATGGCGCCGAACATGAGTCCGATCGGAAAAGCTTGTTTACCAAAAACCAGACTGACTAAGATAACACCAATCACAATGGCGGCACCAATAACGCCTATTTGGACAACTCGCACAAAGTATCGAATCTCATTAATGCCCAGCAAACGCAGTGCATTACTTGGCCATTGCTCACGCGGTAACAGAGTAAATTTGTGCGCCGCGGTAGCCATAAGAATGGTGAACACCAATACGATCACTTGCAAAATTGCATTGGACATCGAAACGCCCTCTTGCACCGTATCGGTTTGAAAATAAGTTCTTGCGATAAAATCCAGTACTGCCATCAAAATCATCACAGGTAAAAACAAGCGAATCACATCGCTTCTTTTCCACCACAGAGTCAGCAATGTTTGTTTTAATAACTCTAAGACTGGCAACTTAGCATCCAAACCCAATGGGCTTTTCATAATAACTCCTGAAAACTGGTCTAAGAAAAGTTTCAACAACTCAGAAAATAATGCAATTGCACAAAGTATGCGATGTCACTAGCGCGGATGCAAAGACCTATTAAAAGAACAAGACAAAACAATACCCACGCCGCGTCGTTTGCTGTTAAGGCACCTCTGAATAATGCAGTGGAGGCTGCGGCTTTCAGGAAAATGGCAGTTCAAGGCGCTACTTTGGGGCAGGTTTTTGCTCCTGCAAAACCTGCATTTCCACCATCCATGGTGGTCACAGCGGGTCACGTCAAAAAGTAGCAACACAGAAATGGTATTTTCCTGAAAGCCCCAA
>JARGOI010000342.1 GCA_029212275.1 Thalassolituus sp. | reverse complement strand
TCATCTCACCATGCAGCATCGCGATACCGTTACGATGTCGACGCAAGAATTCTGATAAACGCTGAACATCGAGGCGCGTATTAACAAAAATAATAGCTTTTTCAAACGTCTCATTAGCTAACAACCACGTTAACAGACGGTCTTTGTGAGCATTATTATCCGCCAATATACGTTGCTGACGGATAAAGGCGTGTTGCTCTTGCACGCTGTGGGTGGTGATTTCTTCAGGCTCAATTAACCACGAACGAGCCATATGACCCAATCCTTCGTGGCGCAATGTCGCAGATAACATCATGGTTTGACGCTGAGTATTACAACGCTCGACAATTAAGGTCATGTCTTCTGAAAAGCCCATGTCTAACATGCGATCGGCTTCATCAAGGATCAGCCATTCAATATCGCCCAACTCAACCGTTTGACGTTTAATGTGGTCGACTAAACGACCCGGTGTTGCGATTAAAATTTCTGGGTTTTTGCGCAGTATCGCCGCCTGATACTTAAATTCTTCGCCACCAGTTAACACGCCGACGTTGAGATTTACTAAATCAGTTAAAAGCTTACATTCTTTGAATACTTGACGAGCGAGCTCTCGGGTAGGCACTAAAATCAATGCCCGAGTCGCAGTATCGTTAGCTTCGACATCAAGCAAACGCTGTAAGATCGGTAATAAATACGCTAACGTTTTACCGCTGCCCGTCTCGGCACAGACTTTGAGATCTTTTCCAGATATCGCCAAAGGCAGGACACTGGCCTGAACATCCGTCGGTTCTGAAATTTGCTGACGCTCTAAACCAAGCAATAAACGCGGGTTGAAATTTATATTAGCAAACACAGACGGCATCTCATTATCAAAAGAAGGCATTATATCAGATTAAAACCTCAACGCTGCCGAGAAAAATATCCACATACGTTACAGACTGCGTTGTTTGCTTAATTCACTGGAGATACATCATCTGGGGGTAGTCCTAAAACGTACAAGCGCTTAAACTAGGACTAATATTTTGCTACCAAGAATTCAGTCGAAGGACATTTTAATGAAAAAAATTATAGCAATGACGCTGATAAGTGCAGCGATTATCGGCTGCTCGACCACACAAACGGGCCGCAAACAGCTAATGATTGTTTCTCCTGAATCAGCCATTGTTGAATCCCAGAAAGCTTACGCAAGCACCATGATCGAACTGGACAAAGAGCAAAAACTGATTACAGACAAGGCCTGGGTTGATCGCATATCTAACATCACTGGTCGCTTAGTCACCGAAGCCATTAAAATGGAGCCAAAAACGAAAGACTGGGCTTGGAGTGTGGGAATCATTGACGACCCGCAAACACTAAACGCTTGGTGTATGGCCGGTGGCCGTATGGCAATCTACAGCGGCATTGTTATTCAGCTTAATCTTACTGATGATGAGATAGCACAGATCATGGGTCACGAAATTTCTCATGCTTTAGCCAATCACACAGCTGAACGTATGTCTCGTGCCGTATTAATGAATGCAGGACTGATGGCCGCTGCAGTTGCGACAGACAACAATGGTATGGTGTTATCTGGTACCGCTATGGCTGCTAAGGTGGCATTAGAATTACCTAACAGCCGTACCGCAGAAACTGAGGCTGATCGAATCGGTATCGAGCTCGCGACCAAAGCTGGGTATAAGCCTGAAGCTGCCGTTACTCTGTGGAATAAAATGAAACAAGCCAGTGGTGGTAGTCAGCCTGAATTTTTAAGCACCCACCCTTCTCCAGATAATCGTGCTGCTACGCTGGATAAACTGGGGGATAAAATGATTAAGCTGAATCCCAATCTAATCAAAGCGGCGGTGTATCCAGTGACCATCGTAACCGACGTCAGCAAGCTCTAATGCGAATTGATAAATAAACGGACTTTTTAGTATACGATATTAACCAAGCATCGCATTACAAAGCCCACCATTGAGTGGGCTTTTTTTGGTAAAGACAAAACTAATAAGCACTATACAAAAGTATCAATATAACCATAAGATTATTTTTCCTGCTGTTTAAATGATGTGCTTCCCTCCTTGGACAACCACAGAAAGATACTTCGAACAAATTCCGCATCCTCTTGATGACTGTGCACAGGAATGTCTAGATAGAATTCGTCGCTACGAATAATGACGTGCCGCTGCTTAGAAACACGTGCATCTTCTATCCCATCCAAAAAACACTGGACCTTTTTTTTGAAGGGTGAATATTTGCACCAAATGCCATCCTTAGAAACTTTGATCCAAGGCTTAAAAAAATATGGATAAAGATCTTTAATCATATTGGCGATAGCAATGACTGCAATAACAAAAAAGAAGAAAAACTTCACATCTGATGATATATCTGCAACTTCATCAAAAAAATAAGCACTGGCACAAACAAAAACAACGAACCGACTTATCGCAATGAAAGGAATTCTTTTTGACGAAGGCAGCAACAATAACAGTCCATCACTGTCTTTGGTAACACGAATAGAGGATAAAGA
This sequence comes from Thalassolituus sp., assembly GCA_029212275.1. Classification (GTDB taxonomy): domain Bacteria; phylum Pseudomonadota; class Gammaproteobacteria; order Pseudomonadales; family Oceanobacteraceae; genus Thalassolituus. Next base: position 863 of record JARGOI010000342.1, on the reverse strand, counting down.
TGGAGGATCAGGAAGCGTGACATCTAAAAGCGATACTTTTTCATCAATACGTTCTGGAGCAGTGACGACAACATTACCCGAGGATGCATCTTCAAGAGGAACTTGAAAATGCTTTACTAACTGCTCCGCCTTAGAACGAGCAGCAACATAGTCAGTATTGCTTGATAGCTCAGTATCCTGCCATTGTGTTCCCAAACAAACGGCATAAGCTAATACAGAACTACTCCCTCTTTCACGCTGAATCCGAGTTCGATTGAGCTTTATCGTTGCAAAAGAAGCCAATGGTTGCTTCTCTTCCCAGCGAATAAAAAACTGTCGATGCCGAATAATCAGCATTCGTCCATCGCTGGTCAGATATCGAGTGAACTCTAAAGTAGAGACAAGACAACCGCTAATAAATAAAAAACTACCGCCAAACAAAGCACCATGATTCACAGGGACATTACTGAAAACGAGTTGATAGACCCAATACAATAAACCCCATGCACCAAAAATTATAAATGGTAATCCCAACAAGCGAAAAAACTTGGTAAAAAATTCTTTCTCATCGAGACAAAAAAGATCGCCTTCCCTTGGAAAACTGAATTGCTGTATTTTTTTCATAGATTAGTCTGCATCATCCATAATACGTTACAGCTCCCCTGATTAATACAGTGGCGGCTGCGGCTTTCAGAGGTGCACTAGAGGCACTTCATTATTCTAACTAAGCAAGTGCTGAACAAACAACCGTTCACATGCTGGGTTTGAAATAGACCGAGGTCGCACACGACGGGGACGCCTAGTTCTTGACGAGTTCGCCGAGCACTTCCCATAAAAAAACCCCCGATAGCCTAGCTAACGGGGGTTCGAAATAAGAGCTTGAC
>JARGOI010000341.1:1330-3362 GCA_029212275.1 Thalassolituus sp. | reverse complement strand
GACTTATCAATACAATGATGCGGGGAATTAGACTATGTCATTGTTAAAAGTAATCACAGTTTTGGGTGCCTTAATCTTGGTGTCTGGATGTAGTCAGTCGGCAGATACATCGGATTTGAAACGCTATACTCAAGATATTATGGCCAAGCCACGTGGGCGCATAGAGCCAATCCCAGTATTTAAACCTTACGAGTTTTTTAACTACAGCGCCTCTGCCCTTCGATCTCCATTTCAATTGCCGCAATCAGAAAGTGAAAGTGACAGTTTAAATATCACTGATTCAAAAGTTCGTCCAGATCAGAATCGTGCTAAGCAGTATCTTGAGCAATTCCCCTTAGGTCAGCTTTCTATGGTGGGAACCTTGGCGACGCCGGATGGTGATCGTTGGGCGCTGGTTCGTGATGGTAATGGTGGTGTAGTGAGAATAAAGAAAGGTGAATATATGGGACAGAGCTTTGGCCGCGTTACCTCTATTACCGAAAATAATATTAATATCATTGAAATTGTGCCTAGTGGCATGGGCGGCTGGTTGGAGCGTCCACGCACGATAGTCATGAAGGGAATGTTAGGAGAATGATTATGGCAACACGAATTTTTTTACGCGGATTTTCTTCTGCATTAATTTCTCTTTCTATACTGTGGTCGGCTCATTCGAGTGCGGTCACGTTAACGAATATTGATTTTTCTAGTGGATCTGGTGATGTCACGCTGATTGAGATGACGTTCGATGGTAAGCCACCAGAAGTGAGTGGTTATACGATTGAAAAGCCGGCGCGGATTGCGTTGGACATGCCTGGTGTGACCAGTGCATTGCAAACTAAAAAACACGATATCGGTGCAGGTAATGCCCGTAGTGCGACCATTGTTGAAACTAAAGATCGCGCTCGTTTGGTCGTTAATTTGACCGAACTTGTCGGTTATAACACGCAAATATCAGGCAATACGCTTTTCGTTCGTATTGGTAATAATTTGGCTGCGCAAGCCTCGTCGATAGCGGAAACTTCACCAGCAGCAAAAGCTTCTACAGCGAGTGGCGTGAAGGTCGTTAATGTCGATTTTCGACGCGGTAAGTTGGGTGAAGGCCAGATTCAAATTATGTTGAACGACTCACGTGTGGATGCCAATATTCGTCGCGAAGGCAATAAAATTATAGCCGACCTAGCCGGTGTTCAACTCCCTGATATTTTGAGCAGACGTCTTGATGTTAGTGATTTTGCAACTCCTGTTAGTTTTGTTGACTCTCGTTCTGGCGATGGATTCGCTCAAATTGTTATTGAACCCAACGTTAACGATTTTGAATATTTGGCGTATCAAACGGATAAGCTTCTTTCTATTAATGTATCGAAACCAGTAGCAGAAGAAAGAAAGCCAGACGGTAAGAAGGTTGCATACACTGGAGAAAAATTGTCTCTTAACTTTCAAGATATACAAGTCCGTGCAGTATTGCAGTTGATTGCAGACTTTACCGGCTTGAATCTAGTAGCATCCGATTCAGTGACAGGTAACATTACCTTGCGGCTGCAAAACGTGCCTTGGGATCAAGCGTTAGATTTGGTATTAAAAACCAAAGGCTTGGGGCAGCGCCAAATGGGTTCGGTGTTACTTATTGCACCAGCCGGAGAAATTGCTGCTCGTGAAAAAGTTGAACTCGAAGCGGTTCGTCAAGTTGAAGAATTATCACCATTAATTACCGAGTATATTCAACTTAATTATGCCAAGGCGTCAGATTTATTGACTCTACTGACATCTGAGCAGGGATTGTTATCTGATCGTGGTTCTGCGGTTGTCGATTCACGTACCAACACCTTGCTGATGAAAGATACTGCTGTAAACCTTGAGAAGGTTCGTGAAGCCTTAACCATGCTAGATGTGCCTGTGCGCCAAGTATTGATCGAGGCGCGTATCGTTATCGCTAATACCAGTGTCGGAAAAGAACTCGGTGTACGTTGGGGCGGTGCCGGATACAACTCAACCGGTGACAGTTTTAGAACCATTGGTGGTAGTCGCACCACGCTCACTGAGTCGAACCAAA
>JARGOI010000341.1:0-1230 GCA_029212275.1 Thalassolituus sp. | reverse complement strand
GACAGTTTTAGAACCATTGGTGGTAGTCGCACCACGCTCACTGAGTCGAACCAAATTTTATTTGATCGCGCGACCACTGGATCCAGCACGCAGACCATTGGTCTGGAAGATGCTGATGTCGTAAATTTTGCAGCGACAGATGCAGCGGCGACAACCTTGGCTATCGGTTATCAGACCGCTGATTTCTTATTGGATTTGGAATTGTCGGCGATTGAAACCGAGGGGCGTGCAGAAATCGTTTCGCAGCCACGTGTTATTACTGCCGATGGCCAAACCGCCTCAATTGAATCAGGCCAAGAAATCCCATTTTTACAAGCAAGCTCGAGTGGTGCCGCGAACGTTGCCTTCAAGTCTGCCGTACTAAGATTGGAAGTAACCCCGCAAATTACGCCTGATGATCGTATTATTATGGATTTGGTAATCAATCAAGACTCCGTTGGCGAACTCACCGCAGCAGGTCCATCAATCAATACCAACGCTGTGGAAACTCAAGTGCTGGTTGAAAATGGCGAGACCATTGTACTGGGTGGTATCTTCCGTTCAGAAGAAATTAGCTCGGTTAGCAAAACGCCTTTCTTTGGCGATTTGCCTTTAATCGGTGCGCTGTTCCGTTACACCAGTAAAGAAGAAACAAAGAATGAGTTGTTGGTGTTTATTACACCTCGTTTGGTGAAGGAAACGCTGACCGCACGATAATTAAATGACTCAATCTATCTTCCTTGTAGGGCCGATGGGTGCTGGAAAAAGCACCATCGGCCGATTGCTTTCTCAAGAACTTAAATACGCTTTCCACGATTCTGATAAAGTCATTGAGCAACGCTGTGGCGCAGATATTCCATGGATCTTTGATATGGAAGGTGAAGACGGATTCAGGGAGCGTGAAGAGCAGGTCATAGCAGATCTGACATTGCTCTCAGATATTATTTTAGCCACTGGGGGTGGCGTCGTGATGCGCGAATCCAATCGACGTAACCTTGCCGCCCGTGGAACTGTGGTTTATCTGTGTGCATCGGTTGAACAGCAATTAGCTAGAACCGCGAGAGATCGAACTCGCCCTTTGCTAAGAACCGATGATCCACGTTCTGTGTTGACGCGTTTATTTGAGATTCGTGATCCTTTATATCGCTCAATTGCAGATGTCGTTATCGAAACCGATCAACGTAATCCGCGTTGGGTCGTGCAAGAATTGAAAAAATATCTTAAAGGTTGATCTTACAATGCAGACGTTAC
>JARGOI010000340.1 GCA_029212275.1 Thalassolituus sp. | reverse complement strand
GCCATCACGCGATCAAACTGATCGGCCAGTGCCACAGAGAAGTTGCCATTACCGCAATACAGTTCTAATAAATCACCACCAATGTCGGCACAAGCTGCACGAGCCCAGCTGAGCATTTTTTGATTCACTTCGCCGTTGGGCTGGGTGAAGCCTCCTTCAACTTGTCGATAGTGCAAGGCTTTGCCATCGACGTGCAGAGTTTCGTTAACGTAATCACGATCAAGCACGATTTTTTGTTTACGTGAGCGCCCAATAATGGCGACGCCAAGTGTTTCTTGTAAACGGCGTGCTTCGTTTTCCCATTCTTCGCTGAGTTTTTTGTGGTAAATGAGCGAAATTAACGCATCGCCGCTTAAGGTGGTTAAAAACTCGACCTGAAATAGTTGCCGGCGCAGGAGATCGTTCGGTTGAATCTCAATTAATAGCTGTTTCATTAACGCATTAATGTGCTGGGTGGCGACGGGAAACTCGACCACTTCGTAAGCTTTTTTGCGGTTACCGGGTTCAAACATGGCAAAAAAGCAACGCTCACCTTCGTGCCACAAACGAAATTCTGCGCGCAAGCGATAATGACTGGTGGCGCTGTCAAATACTTCCAGCTCCGGCGGCGAAAACTCGCTAAATAAAATATTCAATCGGGCTTGTTTTTGCGCCAGCTGATGTTCGTAATCGTCGGGTTGAATCTGGTCTTGGAAGTGCTCGGACATGAAAATTCTGCGGTAATGAGTGCGAACTGTGCATTATACGCATACCGCGCCTACTTATCACACATAGGGCTAATGAATGCGCTTATGAATGTGGTATGAATACGGTGATTACTCTGCAAGGACAGGCTTGAGAAAATGTTGGAAACCAAACGTGCATTTCACATCCTCGGTCACTTCGGCCAATGGTACGATGCACAATAATCAGTAAGGTTTACGCTTCCATACCTCCTTGTTAATAATTTGTACTAAGAATGAGCGCCTATTTATGAACGAACCACTAAGCTATTTGATTCGCTTATTACGCCCAATCCCTGTTGAAGAAACTACTGAAAACAATCAGTTTCAGGGAGAGACACAAGATCTAGGTTTTAAGGCTTTATTTGGTGGGCAGGTCATGGGCCAAAGCCTTACAGCGGCGATGCAAACCTTAAGCGATGAAGAGTGGGGAGTGCATTCTTTACACGTGTATTTTTTACTGCCCGGTACCGTGACCGACCCATTGCAATTCGATGTCGAGCGGGTGCGCGATGGCCGCAGTTTTTCTACTCGTCAGGTAAAAGCCAGTCAAAATGGCCGCGTTATTTTAACCATGATGTGTTCGTTTCAGCAGTGGGAAGCAGGTTTTGATCATCAAGCGCCCATGCCCGAAGTCAAAGGTCCTGACGGAATTCCATCGCAGGTTGAGTTAGCGCGAATGTTTCAGGATTTTTTCCCAGAGCGCGTGCGGGATATTTATACCGCCGACAAACCCATTGAGATGCGCGTACTCGATCCCGTGAATATCTTTGCGCCACAGAAAAAAGATCCTGTTAAGTACGTTTGGTTAAAAGCGACCGATCAATTGCCGGACGATACCGATTTGCATTGTGCTTTGTTGGCGTATGCCTCGGACTTTAATTTGTTGCCGACGTCGTTGCACCCGCATGCGAAAAGCTACGGTCAAAAAGACATGATTATTGCCAGCCTAGATCACAGTGTTTGGTTTCATCGTCCGTTTCGTATGGATGAATGGTTGTTGTATGCCATCGACAGCCCCAACGCTTCTGGCGGTCGCGGTTTTTGTCGAGGGCAAGTTTTTAATCAGCAAGGTGAGCTGGTGGCTTCTGTGGCGCAAGAAGGGTTGATTCGCCATATCCAGAAGGATGCGCAGACCACAAAAAATGCAGAGAAATCATGATTAATTATCTGCGTTATTTTTTGCTTTTGTTCAATGTGCCGTGGCGCTTTGATGCCAAGAAATCGCAGCAGACGCTGTATGGAATCTCGGTAACTTCGTTGCGGGTGATGCCTTGGGATATTGATTTGAATTTGCACTTAACCAATTCGCGTTATCCGGCATTTTTAGACATTGTCAGAACGAAGCAGTTTTTTGAACTGGGTATTATTTCGCTTTTTGTTCGTGGTGGTTGGACCACTGTGCTAGCCAGTCAGACGGTGACCTTCATTCGGGAAATTAAGCCCTTCGAAAAAATTCGCATCGAAAGTAAGTTGCTGTATTGGGACGATAAATACTTCTATGTCGAGCATCGTTGGCTGGTGAAAAACAAGTTGCATTGCAAGGCCATTGCTCGCGTCGCCATGATCCATAAGGGCAAGGTACAATCTTTGGGGAGTATGTTAAAAGCACGAGATAAAATGAATCGACTAACGGAGAGAGATTATCCGGCACCACATCTTAAACTAGGACTGTCGAGTGTACCGGAAGTGGATGCAAAGATTGAATTGCTCAGTCGGTTACGCGATTCGGAGCCGAGTCTTTAGCCATTTTTTGGTTGGATTTTTTGTTTTATTTGTAAGCAGACTTTTCAGGGCTAGCTGCTTTTTTGGAATCTGGTTCTTCCTTTTCAGTTAATTCAGGCTCAATTAACTCTTCCTCGATTAATTCCGCTGCTCCCGAAAAATCAAATCCGGTATCTTCTGGAAACTCATCTAAATTTGGGCGCAAGCCACAGGTACTTCCTTTAACGGGCATCAGCGTTGCGGTACCTGGGGCTTTTGCTTTCATAATCAACTCTCTCGTTATTTTTCAGATTCAGCCAATAACAGTTTTGGATTCACGCGGGCATTGTTCAAGCTCACCGTCCAGTGCAAATGCGGTCCGGTAGCGCGGCCTGTTTTCCCTACCGCACCGATCAAATCACCTTGCTTTACCACGTCGCCTTCTTTGACATCGATTCGGCTTAAATGACACATCATACTAATTAGCCCTTGGCCGTGATCAATAAATACACTATTGCCATTAAAGAAAAAATCACCCGTCAGCGCAATTTTACCATCGGCTGGCGCGATGATTGGCGCGCCTTCTGGAGCGGCGATGTCTATACCACTGTGCGGGTTACGTGCTTGACCATTAAAAAATCGTTTTAACCCAAAAGCACTGCTATAAGGGCCTTGCGCGGGTTTGATCATTTGATTCCAACCGGGCGCAGGCGTTGCATTAAAGCTTTTATAAACAGGTCCCATTTGCGCGTATTCACGATTAATTCGGGTCATATCGTTTTGTTGAGGGTTTACTTTGCGTGTGTTTTTGATCTCGATGTGTTGTTCTTCGTACGCAAAATCAGTGATCGCAATGGTGCTGACTTTGCCGTCAATCTTAAGTGCTAAGGTGTCTTTTTGATCCAGCGGTACGCCAACGATGGCAAACCATTCACCGTTCGCATTGTTGA
>JARGOI010000339.1 GCA_029212275.1 Thalassolituus sp. | reverse complement strand
CGTTTTTAGCATTATTATTTTATCGTTGGGAAGTGATCATGCGCGAAAGTGCCATTATGGGTATTTTAGGCATAGCAACCTTAGGTTTTTATATTGATTCAGCTTTTGAAGAAATTCGTTTCGATAAAGCATTCTTTTTGATTATTGTGGCAGCACTTTTAAATATTCTAGTAGACAGTTTGTCGCGGCGGTTGCGTCGCTCTACTGGATTACAAACCCCCTCAATGTAGCGCCAGAGCACCGCTGAAATACTCATAGGTCTCTAGTTATTTAGGTAATTCATGGCTGTATTTTTTTTGTTAATTTCAGCGTTAAGCTGGAGTTTGTTTGATTTAACTCGTAAACAGTTGGTTTCAACTCGTTCACCGTTAGCACTCTCCATTACATTAAATTTAGGGGCGCTGCCTGTTTATTTGGTCGCATTCTGGCTCACCGGTGCTGAGACATTAACTAGTGGTTATTGGCTTCCCGGTTTTATCGCGGCGAGCTTGGCGGCGTTGGCCGCAGTGGGCTTTATTACAGCGCTTAAGCTTGGAGATATTGCTCGCGTCGTGCCATTGCTTTCTATGACTCCAGTCATATCGACGCTGGGTGCCTACTTCTTCTTAGACGAAATCTTAACGGTTTGGCAATGGCTGGCGATGATCATCATTGTTGTTGCCATTATAGGCGTACAAGGTGGTATTCGTTTTGTGAGAGGGAAGCCGTTTTTATTGATGGCGATGGTGTCAACTTGCTGGGGTATCGGCATTGTGTTCGATAAAATGGCCTTGCAACACGCGCCCCCCGTACTTCACGGAGTAATCCAAACCAGTATTGTCAGCGGGTTATTAATTGCTTTCGCGCTGCTACGCCAGCAACGAGTGATTGCAGAAGGGTCTTTATTAAAAGTGATACCAGCAATGGCAGTATTTGTGATTGCTGTGATTGCACAGTGGACAGCCATGCGAGACATTGATGCGGGCATTGTTGAAACCGTCAAACGCAGCATCGGTATTTTGGGAGCGATGTTCTGGGGATTTTTGTTATTTAAAGAGCGCATCAAATTGATCCAGATTATGTGTGCCTGCGTCATTATCGTTTGTATGATCGTCATTTTACTGCCTAACCTGACTTACTAACCCGTTTACTAATCCAGAAAATCATTTTCCTTTTAGGACATTGATATTTATGCGTTAGATGCACTTTTAAAAATTGTAATGAAAACGCCTTATAAGAACTAATGTCGTCGAATATATTTTCGATTTTAGTCGGTTTTTTGGCGTTCAAAATACGCTGACCAGTTGTTTTGTTACTTATTGTTCTTTTCTCCTTCAGCATATTTCCTAGCTGCTAGCCTTTACGTATCCCCGTGTAAATTTATTTTTGCGCGAACTTCACTGTGCTCACTAGGAGTAGAGAATGAAAGTCTCTATTACATCGATTATTTGGCTTGCGATCACCAGTTTGATCTCGTCTGCCGTGTTAGCGACAACACCCCAGCCGGTTTCCGTGAACTCTGCTCCTGTTCCAACTCCGGCGGCACCAACAAAATGGTCTGATCCCCAATCTGCCGGACAGGTTGAGAATCTGACCATATCGACGTCTTTGTTGGTCCCAATGACGGCACCATCCGTAGGTACTAGCGAGTCATTAGTATTGCCTGCACCTAAGTTAATTAACCAAGACACGCAAGGTTACCAAAGCCCACCCAAAATGCAGACACTGGCCGACGGTCGTGTTTTATATGTCTGGAACAATGCGGCGAATTACGATAACTCGCTAACCATGACCTTGTTCGGACGTTTTTATAACAGTGATGGTTCGGCGGCATCTAATGCGTTTCAAGTCGCAGGATGGGCAATTGATGGTTACGATCACTATGATATCGATAATTTAGATTTGGCCTTACTAACAAACGGTAATGTTGTTATTGGTTATGTCAGAAGCACCAATGAAGCAGGGAACGATGAACCTGTTTTCACTATTATTGATCCTAGCAAAGCAATTTCCGCTTCAGAATTTGTCGTCGCCTCCAATGTAGAAGCGCAGCAAAATGATGTCACGCTTTACGAATCACCACCTGTTATTACCAGCTTGCAAGATGGTCGTTTTGTGATGACTTGGATGCGCAATGGCATTAGTGATGATTCAAATAATCAGCCTTTATATCACCGAATTTTTAATGCAAATGGTACGGCATCTACCAACGAATTTACCATCGGTTCGTGGGATGTGGATGGCTTCAATGGTTATGACGTCCCCAATTTTACCACCGCGCAATTAACCAGCGGTTATGTCGTGATTGCTTACGTTCGGTCAACGTATGAAAGCGGCAACGATGAACCAGTATTGCAAATATTCAATCCACAATACGCACCTGGCAATGCCAGTTTTATTGTGGCTACTGATATTGAAATGCAGCAAAACGATACCGGCACATACGAAGGTCCTCCGGTTATTCAAGCGCTTAATGACGATCGCTTTTTCGCCGTTTGGGCGCAAGATGCCACCACCTCTGATTTAACGATGAGAGGGCGCATATTTAATGCCGATGGCTCGGCTAGTAGTGATGAATTTTCGCTCAGTAAGAATAAAGCAGATGGCAGTAATCATTGGGATACCGATGACTTCACATTAACATTATTGGACAACGGCAATGTGGTTTATGGCTACGTTCGTGATGATGCTGGATTAAATTCTTGGGAGGCACCCACATTTAGTATTTTTGATCCTTCTTATTCGCCAATGGCATCGGAGTTTCGAGTGGTCGAAGATGTCATTATCAATTCCACTAGAGACTACAATGGTGCCCCCGTCATTGCCTCAATCGCTGGCAGCAATGGTAAGTTTGCTACGGCTTGGGCGAATGGTTATACCGGCAACGGGAATGTGATGTTGCGTGTATATGATGCGTCTGGTGTCGCACTTACTGGTGAAATACAAGTGTCCACCAATACCAACAACCAAGCATCAGCTTTAGATTTTTTTGATTGGGGCAATTTGCAAATTAGCACAGTAGGAAATGGCAAAATTGCACTTGGTTGGGTGGGGGTAGGCGATGGCTCAAACACTGGCACCTATGGTCTGGTTGTGGAAATTGAAAGTGATAACGCTATTGATACCGATAATGATGGACTCACGGATGCACAAGAACTCGTTTTAGGTACCCGTGCTGACAGCTCAGACAGTGATAACGATGGTAAAACTGACTTGGCCGAAGTGGGCGGTGATGCGTCCAATCCCCTGGCTAACGATGTTGATGGTGATGGCATTATCGATGCCTTGGATTCCGTCATATTGGATAACGACAGCGACGGCGTTGTGAACGAATTGGACAGCGCCAATGACGATCCAAATAATGATAGCGACGGCGACGGCTACTCAAATAAAGACGAAAAAACCGCCGGAACCAATCCTT
>JARGOI010000338.1 GCA_029212275.1 Thalassolituus sp. | reverse complement strand
TAACTAAATCACGTACCTTTTTGGTGGCTTCAACTAAATACACGGCCTGCTGATAAGCCTTTTCATCGGCAATGGCTAATTGTGCTACGGCCGGTTTCTTTTCGGTATAGCGATCAAAACGATAGGCTCCTACGCCCCAACCAAACGCGACCGCGGTCCACTGTTCAGTCGACAAGCTATTAATAGGCTTATAGGTGCCTGCAGGCAGGGTACTGGCCAATTGGCCACAGGCAAAATAGTCAGTTAATGATTCCGTCACACACAAGGCTTCTGCTAATTCACCATTGGGTTTGGGTAGTACGGCGCTGCCGTAGCCTTTAAAACCAGAAGCTATTAGCCAATGTTGAGTACTTTCTGGTTGTTGTTCTAGCCATGCGGCGAAGTCTTTTTTTTCGATGAGATGCAGTGGGATGCCAGTATGTTCCAAAGACAATACGTTGCTCATGAGAATGCCCTGTGTGAAGAAATAAAAGAGCAGTATAAAGGGTTTCTTTATTTACGTCAGAGCGATTGCAGGTTGGGAGCTTTCTCGCGACCTTCTCGCGACATCATCGATCAGTAGGGTAAACTACTGGCTTAGTGATTACAGAGCAGAGATTTATGTGGGATGAGTTAGTAGGGGGTACGTTTATTGGTATCGCCGCAGCGATGGTCTGGTTGGGACTGGGACGTATTAGTGGTATGACCAGCGTTTTGTCGGGCTTATTTACTGTTTTGCAGCCACAAAAACGTTGGGCGTTGTGGTTCTTTATTGGACTGCTGGCAGCCTATCCTGCAAGTCTAATGATGGGCTTGTCACGTCCGATCGTGATTACCGACAATGTGATGCTGTTGCTATCGGGCGGCTTTTTAGTCGGTATTGGTACTTATATTGGTAATGGTTGCACCAGCGGCCACGGTGTCTGTGGCATGGGGCGGTTATCGCATCGCTCAATACTCGCGACGGTTGTTTTTATGTCGGCGGGTATTGCCACGGTCGCTGTGATGAATGCTGTGGGAGTCACATTATGAAGATCTTAATAGCCTTACTGGGTGGCTTCATTTTTGGTTTAGGGCTCTTGGTTTCGGGTATGAATGATCCGGCCAAAGTCAGAGGCTTCTTAGATGTTTTCGGAGAATGGCGTCCCGAGTTAATCGCAGTGATGGGGTCGGCTGTCACGGTATTTTTTATTGCCTATCAGCTAAGCCGCAAATGGAAAGCGCCTTTGTTTTCCGAACGTTTCCATTTACCCAATCTTAAGGTAGTAGATAAAAACTTAATTGTCGGCGCTATTTTATTTGGTGTGGGCTGGGGTTTGGTCGGCTTATGTCCTGGTCCTGCCTTGGTAAATTTACTGACATTTGATTCGAGCATTTTATGGTTTGTTGGAGCTCTATTGGTGGGGAATAGACTGGCACATGTTTGGTCGGTGCAAAAGAAACACTGATAACAAACCAATTCTGAAAACATAACAAATCGATATGGCATGCTAAAAATCCATCCCCTTCGATTTGTCATCGTATTGTCAAAATATAGCCACCTCCTTGTCATTTACCCCTGTTTTACTCTGTGCATGATCAACAGAGTGAGCAGGCCCAATGCCATTATCACGACGTGAATTTTTATCCGACAGTTTGGCGAGCAGCCTCTCGCTACCATTTTTTAATAGCAAGAAATTCTCATCTCAAGCCTCTGTGTTTTGTCATGGCATTGCCAGCGGTGACCCGCTCGTCGACGGCATTATTCTATGGACTCGTATCACCCCAAGAACCCCCAAAGAGTATGTTTCTTACCGTTGGGTAATGTCGACCACCCAAGATCTCAGTCAGGTTGTTGCCGAAGGCACAGGTACTACAGGACCAGAGCGTGATCATACGGTGAAAATTGATGTTCGAGCATTGCAGTCTGGAACCCAATATTACTACGCGTTTGAGGCCTTAAATCAGTGGTCAGATATTGGCCGTACCAAAACGTTGCCAGAAGGTACTGTCGAGCACTTACGCATTGCCTTTACGTCTTGCTCGAATTTTGCGCAGGGCTATTTCAATGTTTACCGAGAAATTGCTCAGCGTACTGATCTTGATGTTGTATTGCACCTAGGCGACTACATCTACGAATATGCGAATGTAGAAGAGTCACTGACGTCTGGACGAATCAATCAGCCTTTAACAGAAATCACTACGTTAACCGATTATCGCCAGCGTCACGCCTGCTATAAAGCCGATGCTGATTCTCAGGACGTGCATCGTCAGCATCCTTTTTTGTTGATTTGGGACGATCACGAAATTGCTAATAATGCGTGGCGAGATGGCGCAGACAATCACGATGAATTAACCCAAGGGCGTTGGGCTGATCGAATTAAGGTAGCAGTGCAAGCTTATTACGAATGGATGCCTGTACGAGAACCGGATGGGCAAGATCGATACTCATTGTATCGAGGCTATCGCTTTGGCAACTTGTTGGATTTAACCATGTTAGATACACGTTTGGCGGGCAGGGATGCGCCAACGGACGTTATGGTTGATCGTGATCGTCCAGAAAGAACATTGCTAGGGGCCAAGCAAGAGCAATGGTTGGAAGAACGCCTCAGTGATGCAAAGCAAGCGAACGTCACTTGGACCTTGTTTGGTCAACAGGTGATGATGGCTCAGTTAGGTACCAATACACAGCCTTTCAATTACGATCAGTGGGATGGTTATCCAGCGGCGAGACAACGCGTGTTTGATTCGATTCGTCGTCATCAGGTAAACAATTGGGTGGTGCTTACTGGTGATATTCACTCCAGTTGGGCGATGACGTTGCACGATGATCCGTTTAATTCTACCAATGAACCAGTAGGCATTGAGTTAATTACTCCAGCCGTGACATCCCCCGGCATTACCAATAAACCGGCTGCGCAATTGGCGGCTTCTTCGTTAACGCAATTGTTGCCCCATCTGAATTTTGTCGACTTTTATTATCGTGGATTTGTTGTGTTGGACATGACACCCGAGCGCTTGCAAGCTGAGTGGTGGGTGGTTGATCGTGTCGATACGCCACGGTATAAGTGCGATTGTTTGCGCGCTTTGATGATAGAAAATGGTCAAAAAGAGTTAAAAGAAAGCACTCCGATCAGACCTGAAATAATGAATGATGAATTACCCGCATTTTCACGCGATTTGACATACTTCCGCCAATGGCAGTCGCCAGTGAAATCACAAGCGGAACCTATGATTGCTGGTAATCCCTAATTTGCAGTCAATAAGCTCACTATTTACTGCGAGCTAGTAATTAAATATCGAAATTATGACCTATTCTGTTTCTCTTAATAAAAATCGCCGAGCGTCTTCTGCAGTAATATTTGGCATTTCCTCCATAGGCATGTGACCTAGCCCTGGATAAGTAATCGACTCTGAATTTTTGATTGCCTTACAGAATAATGAGACATGACG
>JARGOI010000337.1 GCA_029212275.1 Thalassolituus sp. | reverse complement strand
ACGTCATCCAATTTGAACGGTTTAACCACAGCAGTAATGAGTTTCATAGAAAACCCCTTTTCCTGAATTTAATGAGAATAAAAAGCCCGTGCGGGGGCACGGGCTATTGTACGCTTTTTACATGCTGATAGGCAGGCTGTAAGAAACAGCAATTCTTACGTCGTCATCAACTGAACCATCATCGTCTTTATCAACGATTTTGCTGACAGTGAAAGACAAGCTGTCGTTGTAGGCATAACCTAAGTCAACGTGGGTGTAATCTTTCAGAGAACCTTCGTCATCAGCAATACCGACAGTGATGCTGTATGCATCCATACCGTAGCCCAAAGTCATGTAGCTGTAATCTTCAGTCGCCGCAGACCCTACTGGGTAGTAGTAAGAGAAAGATGCACCCATATAGCCTAAAGATACGATGAAGTCAGTTAGGTCAAAAGTGTTGCCTTCGCCATTAACTGCATCGCTGCCTGGGTAAGAGTATGTCCAGAAAGACAAATCGTAAGAAAAGTCTGATACTTCGCCACCGTAACCAACATACAGATCATATTCATTACCGTATGTAGAATCACCGCTAGAAGTCCAAACACCTGCGTAAGCACCACCAACGCTTGCAGTAATATCACCAGACACGGCAGCAGCGCCGTTGCCTAGATCCTGACCGCGCCACAAGTACATGCTTGCAACAGTTGCAGATGCAGAAATATCAATTGCACTCATGTCTTCAGCTTGTGCGAAAGATGCTGCAGAGACGGCACCAATAAGAGCGATGGCTTTAGTAAGTTTTTTCATGTTCTTTCCTTCATCGTTTGTAGTTAAAGCTGTTAATTAACAGTGGTTTTTAGTGAGCGCTGTCGCACTCTTTTGTTTCTGTGTTTCGGTATTAGCAGGGGACGTGCCAGTTTATATAAAACTAATAAAATCAATAACTTAAATTAATTTTAGTCGAATTTAAGGAAAAGCATACATCCATAATAGGGCGTAAAGGTATGTGGTGCACCACATAAGCGCGCATTAATTTTTTTTGGTGCATTATTTTGGTGCAAAATATGTTTTCGAGTATTAAAAAGAGTCTTTTTAACATTCATTTATCTATTAGATGGTTTTTAAATGAAGCGATTACAATATAAAAATAGCTCAAAAGAGTCAGATTATGACTGGAGAGATAGATGTTGCCTTGTAGAAATGATTATCAAATGTTCATTAATCCATAAAAGAAAAATTGCACCAAAAAATCCCGACCCTAAGAATTTCTTGCCAGATCTGCAAACTTAATTACTCAGTTGTTAGGCTTGCTCTGTTAATATGGCATTATGTTTTAACTAATAATCTTGTTCGTTGGGTATCAATGGATTATTCATAGATGCCTTAATGTATGGATGCCTTAATGTATGGATGCCTTAATGTATAGATGCCCTAACGCAATGAGTGGAGAGAGTTCAATGAAGCCTGAAGGATTTAAACAAAAAATTGATCAATTATTGCAGCAGACCCCCTTTGCTGGCTTGTCTTCTGACTTACGTTTGGCGATGCAATCGCAATTGCACAGCTTAGTAACGTCTGCCAATTTGGTGTCGCGTGAAGAGTTTGAAGTACAATCCGAAGTGTTGCGCCGCACGCAAGCACGCTTGATTGATTTAGAAATGCGCCTGACTGAACTAGAAAAATCACAATCCTAGTATTTCTTTTTACAGTCTTTCTTTATGACGCTTGATATTTTTATGTCGCTTGCTAATAAAGGTCGGACTCAAAAGACTAGGGTTAACAAGACTAAAGTGAACAAGACTATCTATCGCCGCGGGCCTAAGCATCGCTCGGAAGACGAATTTGTTTCGTTTCGAGAAGTTCGTGAGCGTTTCGGTTTTTATTCGGTCAATATCGGGCGCTGGGTCACTCAGCATGAGCAGATTGATGCGGCGCTACATTTTTATGATGCGCTGTGTGACTTACAAAGCATTTTGCAAGTCCCTAACTTTGTTATCTCTTTGCGCGGCACCTTGGCGTTGCATTACGGCACGGGTGGACGTCCGGGAGTTGCAGCCCATTACAGTCCTGCCGAGCATGTATTTGCGTTAGCTAAAAATGCTGGCCCCGGCAGTATTGCCCACGAATGGTTTCATGCCTTCGATCATTATATTGCGCAGTATGCATTTACCGAAAACGAATTGAATAGCAGTTTATCTTCCGATTTTGCTTCCAAGCGCTGGCTCAAGAATGATGCTATTAAAGAGCATGCACTGAACGAGCGTCTTTATTATTGCTTTCAATGCATTCTTTTGGATGACACTGGCCAAAGTCCAAGTGCCTTGTTTCAGCATTCGGTTGAGCAAGACAAACGTCTTGGCATTGTTTATTACGCAAAACCCGAAGAAATGTGCGCACGTGCTTTTGAAGCGTTTATTCAAGACGCGGCTATTAAGAACTCTTTTCTTGTTTCGGGGACTAAGTTATCCGATGACGCCAAGCTGGGTTTATATCCAACAGGCCGTCAACGCCAAGCCATTAATCAAGCGTTTAACGATTACTTCTCTGCGCTTGGTCTGGCACTAAAGCATCTTTGAGTTATTCGGCTCTTCTTTTAAGTGAACAGCGAGGCCTTTAAGTGAACAACGGATGCTTTTAACTGAACAAAGTGAACAGCGCTGGTTAACAATACTGGACGGTACGCGCAAATTGCGTACACTAAATTTAAATCACGCCGAAGCCCCATTTTCTAAGTTTTACTCGATCTCTGCGATTAACGTTTCAGTCAATCAAGGTGCTTAACAAAATATGAAAATGTGGCCGTGCTGCCTTGCTGGTAAATGTCTTACTCGCACGGCGCGCCGGGTTTGGACGGAAACGTTTTAGCCTCCCGCATTTGGAAAGGTGTAGCATGACATTACAAGACTCCCATGGCAGGCAGTTTACCTATCTGCGCCTGTCGATTACCGACGTTTGCAACTTCAGTTGCAATTATTGCCTGCCCGACGGTTACCAATGTGACAGTTCGGCGCCTGCACCACTATCGGTCTCAGAAATTCAACAATTGGCCAATGCCTTTGCCAAGTTAGGTACGCGCAAGATTCGTATTACTGGCGGCGAGCCAGCCATTCGTCGTGACTTGGTCGAGATTATTCGCACGGTTGCCAATACTCCCGGTATCGAACAGGTCGCTTTGACCACCAATGGCTACCGTTTGCCCGAATACATCAGCGCTTGGATTGACGCGGGATTGACTCAATTAAACGTCAGTATTGATAGCTTGGATGCGCGTCAATTTCATGCAATTACTGGCCACGACCGCCTCCAAGAGCTTTTACAGGGCATTGCGCTGGCGCAGTCACTAGGTTTTGACAATATCAAGGTCAATGCGGTGTTGATGCGTGAACATAATCACCAGCAGTTGGATGAGTTTTTAGCGTGGATTAAAACGACGCCGAT
>JARGOI010000336.1 GCA_029212275.1 Thalassolituus sp. | reverse complement strand
AAATTCGTGGCAAAGGTAACTTGGGAATATTGGCCATCGCCAGTGAAGATCCTAACTACTACCGCAGCTCCATGGACACGCTCTTTTTAGACTATGTGGCCGACATATTGGCGCTGAGATTACCTCAAATACCCGTTAACTAAGTATTTTTCAATTCATTAATGCGGCACGTATTTTGACCATAAAACTGATCACTCTCGATTTAGACGACACCTTGTGGAATACGCGCCCCGCATTGATTGCGGCCGAAACGTCCATGTATCAGTGGATAGAAGAAAATTCACCCACCACCGCTGCTTTTTATCCGCCGGGAAAAATGCGCGAATATATGGGACAAATCGCCTTAGCCTATCCACAATTTGCCCAGAAAGTAACGCAGCTAAGGCAAGAAACCTTGTGGCGCATATTCATGCAAGCCGGCCATCAACGAGACGAGGCCAAAGCTTTGGGGAAACAAGCGTTCGACGTTTTCTATCGCGAACGCAATCGACTGACTTTATTTGAAGATGTGGCGGAAAATTTAGCGCATATTGCTGAACGTTTTACGGTGATTGCGGTGACCAATGGCAATGCGGATTTACGCCAAGTGGGAATTGATCACTGGTTTGCTCACAGCCTAACGGCTGACGATGGTTATGCGGCAAAGCCTAATATCGAAATGTTTGAAAAAGCCTTATCCTTGGCAAGCTGTACTTCTGAGCAGAGCCTACACATTGGTGATCATCCGCAAATGGATATTCACGCCGCCCAGCAGGCGGGATTTCATACACTTTGGTTTAATCCAAACCAGACTGTTTGGTCAGAGCAAGATATTCAACCCAGTGCAATGTTTACTCATTGGTCGCAGTTACAGGAATGCCTGAAGAAATTTCATTAGGATCTTGCTGAACCCCAGAAGGGTAACGAACACTCAATCCTTTGATATACGCCTTACCAACAACCTTTTGTTGCTCCGGATCACCCAGTCCAAATTGAAAACTACTGGGTAAATAAACGCCTGAAGTTGAGGTTAAAAGATCGACATCCGAGGTTAACGATCGCTCCACGCTTTGCCACTTACCAAAATCAGTCCTAGCACCGCTCACCACGATAAAATGTCGCCCTTGTTTTCTATAAGCAACCCCAAGCGCTGCGCTTTTGTCCCAGACATAATATATTGCCAGAGCATCCTTCGAGTTTTGCTTAATCGCCGTATCTTTTGAGTCATCACCTTGTTGTAGGCGCTTCGGCTGAAAATCCACACGAAGATATATTTGCACACCTTGCTCTGTGCCTTCGTCAACCACCCAACGCCACTTAGCCATCGGTAAATCGCCAGCATTAACAAAAGATTGTCTTAGGCGCGCATAACCAAACTTCGTATTAAGTTGGATAACCTCACCTTCATTGACGTCAAATTCAACATCCACAGAACATCGACGGCAGTCTTTTTGCCAATCATTCACCGTGTCAGAATTCAGTAATACGTCCGCATAAAGCAGTGGAGATAAAATAAACATCACCAGCGTGCAAACTAAGCGTTTTTTGAACTTGGCATTAAGCCATAATCTTTTTTTAGCAATGAAATTTGTGATGAAAAACGAGTGTGTATAGACGCTCGATTGCGCGACAAAAATCAAGGGATAAAATATTTTTTGTGGAAAGTATGAAGTGAAGGCCATGATAAGCATCCTTGCAACAGGACTTAAACATTAGCACTGAAATCAACTTACACAAATAAAGACCACTCCTTGGCCTGATTTCACCACTTTCCCTGAATCACAAACCTCTGAATCACAAACCGCTGAAAAAAGCGGTCCGATTAGATCGGACGACTGCCATAGCTGGTTTGTGGTCTACGTGGCGGATCACCCAGAACATCATCTTCAATCGTTTGAATACGTCCGCCGCGCGACAAGAATGCTTCGACATCAGCCATCATTGCCTGACGTAGTTTTTCTTTTTCTGCAGCAGAGATCTCAACATCGTCTGCATTTTGAGCTTTGCGCTTTGGTGCTTTTTCGCCGCTGTCTGATAATCCTAAATCGTCGTTTTCATCATCGTCGATATCATCCGCGTCGTGAAGATCGCTATCTTCTGTTTCGGCCATATCATCGAATTCATCCATCGGTTCCAGCTCATCGTTTTTGGTTGCCATGATATTTTCCTCAATAAATCACTTTCTCGACAATACTTATAGTCGACGCAACGCGAGAGGTAGGGCGATATCACAAACTGTTACAAAATTAATGAGTACGACGGAATAGCTCGAAATTTTTTGTTGATAAATGCCAAAAAAATACCATTACAGACGTCTAAAACGAAAAAACCTCGGCAAGCCGAGGTTCTTTATGAAATCAAAAATTACTTAACGCCCAGACATATACTTAATCGCGTTTAATATTTCATCATCCGAACAGGTCGCGCAGTTACCACGAGGTGGCATAGAATTGATACCGTTCAATGCATTCTGCCACGTTGCATCCATCCCTTTTGCTAAACGTGCATCCCATGCCGCTTTGTCACCTGTTTTAGGTGCGCCCAAAATACCCACGCTGTGACAAGCCGTACAAGCACCCGCGTATACCTCTTCACCAGTGCGAGGTTCGCCAGCAACAACCGCTAGTCCACCACACTCTGCTCCAGTACACACTTCACCGATAGGTTTGATGCGATCAAGAATTTTTGCCGAATGTGCGTCTAAATCCGCGTAGGCTTGCGTCATAAATAACGTGGCAACGACCAGAATCAATGCTTTCAGTTGCTTCACAAAAACGTCCTCATTTAGAGCCATGATTAGGCTAATCAATTTCAGTGCACACATTATAGCGGTAAATCTTGGGATATTGAATGCACTGTTAACGACAAATACATGTTAAAGGATGGATTAATAGATGTGAGCGAGCATTTTCAAGTGTATAAACTCAATGTACAGTAGAACGAAATGGGTAAGGACTCTGTTTATGAAAAGGTTGATATTGGCGTCGACAGCATTAATTGCTTTAAGCGCTTGCACACTCAAGGTAGCCGCACCAGAAAAACCTATCACTATCAATCTCAACGTTAAAATCGAGCACGAAGTGCGGATTAAAGTAGAGAAGGATCTAGAGCAGCTTTTCGAAAAAGAAGACGGACTCTTTTAAGGAGAATATTAATGAAATACATCACTGCATTATTCGTTGGCTTGCTAACCAGTTTTAGTGCCTTCGCGTTGGAGCTGGATAACGCCAAAAATATGGGATTGGTGGGTGAAATGCCTAATGGCTATATTAGCGTCGTTAGCACCACCAACCTTGAGGCCGAGGCGCTGGTTGACGAAGTTAACGCCAAACGAAAGGCGCATTATCAAGAAATTGCCAACAAACAAAATACACCGCTAGCCAACATCGAGAGAATCGCGGGTGAAAAACTCTCACAAATGGCGCAAAGCGAGGGCAA
>JARGOI010000335.1 GCA_029212275.1 Thalassolituus sp. | reverse complement strand
GTTGCAATGTAATAGCCCCCTTGCTCGCCGAAGCGCAGCGAAAAAATCTGAGTCTGCTTATCAGGTTGACTTAGGATCGTTTTGATCGCTTCTGGTTCGTTGTCATGCAGCAGCTCACCATCGTGATTGAGCAAGACGTTTTCGTTCGAAAAAACGAAAAAGCCAGTGTAGTTAAAAATGGCTGCGGCGATATGCTGGCGCAACTCTTCTGAATTGATAGTGTTTGGCTGTAATGCAAATGCGGTCAAGGACTCGCCATAGCTGCGAATGAAAATTCGATTGGCGTGAATGCCCGCTTTAAGCACGATGCTCGATTGCATGACGTAATCATTGACCGTGCGTTTAGCATCGGCTTGATAATTTTCAATTGAATTACGCCACTCTTGCCAGCCATTAACTAACAGGACAAATAATAAAAATACGAAGCTCAATATAAACAAAGGTGCATTGCTTCGTGCTTGCGCGGCGTGGGCGCCGGGGGCAATGACCTCTGATAATGACTGGTCTATGTCAGTTGAGACCATGGGGCTCCTAAATATTTTCTTGTGAGTAACAATCTATTGTCCTTGGGTGTCAACTGTAGCTTTAGCGGTGGCGTACCTCAATGGTCTTTGATTAGAAAGCTCATTAAGATGCATTCTGATCATAAGCATAGTTGATATCCTAAAGACTTTTCAGTAGCGTTGCGCTCAATCTCAATAGAGGAATGGTTATGGCACAGTACGTATTTACAATGAATCGCCTCGGCAAGATTGTCCCGCCGAAGCGACAAATTTTACGAGATATTTCTCTTTCATTTTTCCCCGGCGCCAAAATTGGTGTTTTGGGTCTTAATGGTTCCGGTAAATCGACCTTATTAAAAATTATGGCGGGCATCGATACCGACATCATCGGCGAAGCGCGTCCACAGCCGGATCTCAAAATAGGGTACCTACCGCAAGAACCCGAATTAGATCTCAATAAGGACGTGAAAGGCAATGTCGAAGACGGCCTGAAAGAACTGATGGATGCTAAGGCTCAGCTTGATGCCGTGTATGCCGCGTATGCCGAGCCCGATGCCGACTTCGATGATCTGGCAAAAAAGCAGGGAAGATTAGAAGCCTTTATCGAAACGGCTGGTGGTCATGATATAGATCGGCAAATGGAAATTGCCGCCGATGCACTTCGATTACCACCTTGGGATGCCGATGTGTCTAAGCTTTCGGGGGGGGAACGTCGCCGAGTGGCGCTGTGTCGTTTGTTGATGTCGAAACCTGACATGTTGTTATTGGATGAGCCAACCAACCACTTGGATGCCGAGTCTGTGGGTTGGTTAGAGAAGTTCTTGGAAGAGTATCCCGGCACCGTCGTTGCGATTACGCACGATCGTTACTTCTTGGATAATTGTGCGGAATGGATTTTGGAACTTGACCGTGGGCACGGTATTCCTTACGAAGGCAATTACACGACTTGGCTCGAAGCGAAAGAAAAACGCCTAGACCAAGAAAAGAAAGAAGAAGATGCCCATGCCAAAGCCATTAGACACGAACTGGAGTGGGTGCGTCAGGGGGCAAAGGGTCGTCAAACCAAGAGTAAGTCGCGTTTAGCACGCTTTGAAGAAATGAACTCACGCGAATTTCAAACTCGCAATGAAACTAATGAGATCTACATTCCACCGGGACCTCGTTTGGGTGACAAAGTCATCGAATTTCATAACGTGACCAAATCCTTTGGCGATCGTGTTTTGATTGATGATCTCAGTTTTACCGTCCCGCCGGGTGCTATTGTGGGCATTGTTGGTGGTAACGGTGCCGGTAAGTCGACCTTGTTCCGTATGATTGCAGGCACTGAGAAGCCGGATTCTGGCGAAGTAGTTATTGGTGAAACCGTTAAGCCAGCATTCGTAGAGCAGTTGCGAGACGAATTGGACGACAG
This sequence comes from Thalassolituus sp., assembly GCA_029212275.1. Classification (GTDB taxonomy): domain Bacteria; phylum Pseudomonadota; class Gammaproteobacteria; order Pseudomonadales; family Oceanobacteraceae; genus Thalassolituus. The sequence continues at coordinate 1,505 of JARGOI010000335.1, read as the reverse complement.
CAAAACCGTTTGGGAAGCCATTTCTGATGGCCTTGATATGCTGAATATTAACGGCAAAGAGTATCCTAGCCGTTCCTACATTGGGCGTTTCAACTTTAAAGGCGGCGATCAACAAAAACGTGTGGGCGATTTGTCCGGTGGTGAACGTGGACGTTTACAGCTGGCCTATACTTTGAAACAAGGCGCCAACGTATTGCTTTTGGATGAACCATCCAACGATTTGGATGTGGAAACCTTGCGTGCTCTGGAAGAAGCCGTCGAGTCATTCCCTGGTACAGTGATGGTGGTCTCTCACGATCGCTGGTTCTTGGATCGAATAGCGACCCATATTCTTGCTTACGAGGGGGATTCTAAGGTGAACTTTTTCACCGGTAATTACACTGAATACCAAGAAGATCGCAAAAAGCGTCTTGGCAATGATGCGCAACCAAAGCGAATGAAGTACAAACGTTTAGCTTAGTATTTCCGGTATTTGGGCTTAATAAAGCATCGTCTTTAGCTATCCAAGCCAAGGAGGGCACTTGCAAAAACCGAAAGACCAGCTAAACCTATAGAGTGATCAGTAGGGGTTGGATTAGCCTACATCAGGTAGAGCATTACCTTGCGGAGCAAAGCAATATGGATCGAAACGATACGATGTTAAGTTCGATTATGGCGAGCGAACAACGTCAAGCCAAACGCGTGCATTTGTTTAAACGCGTGCAAGTGCAAGACAACGAGCAAAGTTTAGAAACTTTTTGCCTCGATATCAGTATGCGAGGCATTCTGTTGGTACTGCCTGAGAATGTGCAGTGGCAACTTGAACAAGCACTGACCGTTACTCTTACCTTGGATGACGCGCCAACTGACAGCGGTAATCACAGTGATACCATTGTGATGAAGGTATCGTTAGTACATATCGATGACGATGTTGTCGGTTGTGCCTGTGATGCGATGGATATCGAAGGTCAAGAAGCTCTGCGCCATGTACTCGAAACCAGCCTCGAAGTACCTTCACAAATGAATCGTGAATTGGCCGATTTAATCACCAGTGCCAACGATGGCGACTAGCGATTAAACACCTCAGGGTGCATATCTTATGCACCTTTTAAATTCTTCTTGCTCAATTCTTCTTGCTCAATTCTTCTTGCTCAATTCTTCTTGCTCAATTCCTCTTCAGCTCTCCTTGTTTAGATCTTCCCGCATGTACGCACAGCAATCATAAGTCGCTTCTCTCAATTCTATCTTTCAATTTTTTATGGCACCGAGCATGTCTGTCACTTAAATCACGCAGCTAACAAACGCGCGTAAACCAAAGCATACTGCATCATCACTTCCTCAAGTTTTAAGGTCTGGTATAGTTTGATTTTTAGCATACTGGGTAGCCGTTATGTTTACACCTCTGCTGGATAGCCAGCGCTTTTCTCTACCGGTCGGTAAAATTGTTTGTATTGGTCGTAATTACGCCGCCCATGCCGCCGAGTTGAACAACCCCATTCCCGATGAACCGGTGTTATTTATTAAAC
>JARGOI010000334.1 GCA_029212275.1 Thalassolituus sp. | reverse complement strand
AAACGTTCACCACTTAAATATGAGGACATCACGGTATAGATAATGCGTCTTTTCAAAGCTACTTTCATTTGTTGTCCTTCAGAAACGTGATGTTTTTCTGAAATTCTGGATAACCTGTTTCAGCGTGTTCAGTAAAATCTAAACCTAATTGCTCATGTTGTTTGCTCGAGCGTAACCCCATGGTTTTTCGCACAAGGTAAAATACCAACAATGCCATCGGAAACGCCCATAAAAACGCCGCAATGATTCCTATTAACTGGATGAGGGTTCGCTCTAAATTAAATAGGTCGCCACTGAAAAACAAACCTGCTGCCAGTGTGCCCCAAACACCAGCGAAGCCATGAACTGGAATCGCAGACACCACATCGTCGAGTTTCAGGTGCAGTAAAAACTGATGGCCAATAACTGAAATAATACCAGCAACAAATCCGGTGATAATGGCAAACGTTGGTGCCATCGTCGCGCAACCTGCCGTAATACCGACTAATCCAGCCACACTGGCGTTGACCGTCACGGTTAAGAGAATGGGTTTGCGCAGCAAGCGGCTATATACTAACGAGCCAAACACACCAGCTGCCGCAGCTAAATGAGTATTTAGCATGATGCCGCCAATATTAGCTGAAGCTGATAATGAGCTTCCTGCGTTAAAACCGAACCACCCGAGCCACAAGACAAAACCACCCAGTGCTACGATGGTTAAATTGTGTCCAGGTATGGCTCTTACTTCGCCATTATTGCCAAAGCGACCTGTGCGTGGACCGACGATGATGATGCCTGCTAGTGCACACCAAGCTCCCACCGAGTGCACCACCGTGGATCCTGCAAAATCAATAAATCCGAGTTTCGCTAGCCAGCCTTGTCCGCCGTAAGCACCACCCCAGACCCAGCTGCCAAACACAGGATAAATAACAAGCACGATGGTACAAGCGGCAACCAAATACGAGGCATATTGAGTACGTTCCGCCATGGCACCACTACAAATAGTGACCGCTGTGGCAGCAAACATGATTTGAAATACTAAAAATGTGTAGTCCCAATCCGAATCGGACGTGAACATAAAGTTAGACGTCCCGATCAGTCCGGTTGTGTTGTCTCCGAACATCAGTCCAAAACCAATGGCCCAAAAGCATAAGCTGCCAACGCAAACATCAACATAGTTTTTCATCATCACGTTGACGGCATTTTTTGCTCTCGAACTGCCGCTTTCGAGTAAGGCAAAGCCGGCCTGCATAAAAAAAACCAACGCGGCGGCTATCAGTACCCAAGCGGTATCTAAAGGGCTTGTAGCATCATCGGCCAACGCCGGTAAAGGCAACAGGACTAGAAATATGACTTTCAAAATACATCGCAATTTTTGTAAGTGCATGAAAAATCTCAAATTTTTAGGTGTAATTATTGTAAGTATTGGAGCCGTGATCGCAAATTTCATGCCACCACGCAAATCGATGACTAATAAAAAAATGGTTTACGATAGCGACTAGGTGCTCGTTACTAGAAACTTCAAAACATCAAAGTTTTGTTCCGAAAAGGCCTGTTCATGCATCAATATTGAGCGATAAGTGAATCAATGTTGTGCCAATCTTTTTACACATTTGTTGCGATACTAAAAATAGTTAGCAATGATTTTAACGAATAGAATCGATCGTTTTAAAGTGGTGCGTAAGTTTTACTTTACGCACCTTTTTTGTGCGGGTTGGTGCAGGTTGGTGCCCGTAGCGAGTCGAGTTGGACTAGCGGTTGTCTTACCACATCAAATCGTCTGGAATTTGATAAGCTGCATAAGGGTCATCATCTTCTAATTGACCGGCAGTATTATCTGCCATAGCAATAAAATGATTGTCGCGTCGTTGCAGAATTTTTTCGGCAATTGGCACTGGAATGACTGCGAAGCCTGAAGTGTGTGTCGTAATCGCCAGTTGGCCGCGTGATAAACGATCCCAGATCGCTTGGTCGACGTAGATATGCTTAACCGTTTTGCCTTGCACAAATTGGTAACGGATATCTCCTTGCTCCGAAACGATACGATTGTTATCAACCATCTGCTTAATTTGCGCAACAATGGCTTTTTGTTGTGCGTCGTCGTCACGTTGGCGATTCAGTTCACGATCACGCTGTGCTTTTTCTTTGCGCTTAGCTTCAGCTCGCTCTTTAGTCTCGTCAAACGCATTCTCTTGGCCTGTGCGCTGTAAGTGCTCTTGCTTTTTTTGTTCTTTTGTCGCTTTCTTCAGTTTTTGTTTATCAGCCAAACCGGCGGCGAGTAACTGTTCTTGTAAGGACTTTGCCATATTGCTCTCGGGTCACTTTTGTTTTGAAGAAAGTTTGATTAAAAAGTATGTCTTACTGAGGTTGAATTCAAGACTTCACCCAGACACCCGCTGGGATTAAATCAGTCAATGCCTCAATTCCGTTATCACGTTCGTCCACGCTGTCTGCAACCACGGTCACATGACCTAATTTTCGAGCAGGGCGGGCTTCTTTGCCGTAAGAGTGGGGAAATACATTGCGCATATTGGCAGCTTTCTGCACTGGTGTTTCGTCACTGATGACGTTGATCATAGCGACTGCCGCATAACGCGCAGCGCTTTTACCTAGAGCCTGACCAGTGATGGCAAGCATATGATTGCGAAACTGGCTAGTTTCAGCGCCTTCGATAGACCAATGGCCAGAGTTATGAACGCGTGGCGCGACTTCGTTAGCCACTAAGCCTGCCTCAGTCTCGAATAATTCTAAGGTCAATGTGCCAACGTAATTTAGGTTTTTGGCAAGGTCACAAACGTATTTTTCAGCCTGCTTTGTTTTTGCTTCGCTCAACCCTGCGGCAGGGTAGAGGCTGTAGCGCAAAATGCCTTCGTGATGGATGTTTTCTGTCATAGGAAAAACCACCATATTGCCATTAACATCGCGGCTGGCAATGACGGAAGTTTCGCGAGTAAAAGGCACAAACGCTTCGGCGATTAATTCGCGATTACCAATAGTCTGCCATGCCGGTTCTGCATCGTTGGGCGCGCGCAACACGTATTGGCCTTTGCCGTCGTAGCCTTCGGTAGTGGTTTTTAAAACAATCGGAAGGCCTAGGGTAGCAATGGCTGTATGCAAATCATCGAGTGAGTTGACCGCGCAAAAATCGGCAGTGGCAATGCCGGCTTGGCGTAAGGCATTTTTCTCGAGCAAGCGGTTTTGAAATATTTTCAGTGCATCTAGGCCGGGGCGCAACTTATTGGCATACGGTTCCAGTAAAGCAACAATGTGCGCAGGAATGTTTTCTGTCTCGTAAGACAGTACATCAACCTGGGCAATGAATTCGGCCAACGCGGCATCATCATGGGCGCGTAAATCGTATAAAGAAACGCTGACATCGGTTAAGTCGACGATGCTGTCTTGTAACATTTGACCAAGCTGGCCATTGCCTAAAATACCTACCTT
>JARGOI010000333.1 GCA_029212275.1 Thalassolituus sp. | reverse complement strand
TCTAAGTTAGTGTCATCAACGGACAAACCAAAACTCAGCGCATCATAACTGGCTAAATATTGTGCCCCATAACGCGTGTAGGCAGGGGTCATACCGTCATTTTCGTCCCACTGATATGCATCATGATCTAGAGAGACCAAACGATCAATCACAAATGATAACTCATGCCCCGTTGACAGAAAAAATGCTTGGCTTAGGCTGACAATGATATGCGAAGCATCGGTACCGGAATAATTCCAACTGTAATAAGTACTAAGTGCCGTTTTTCCGAGTTCGGAAGTTTCACTTAGATTCAAATATATCTCATCGAAATCTGCCTCAAACGAACGATCATCACCATAATAGGTGTAGTGAATAATGCCATAATCGACCTTAAGGCCATCATTCACAGCACGGGTATAACCTGCGTAAATTTCGTTTTCCAACCAAGTATCATCGCCTTCACCGGCATCAATATTGGAAGCCCAAGTACCGAAATAAGCTCCCGGTACTTGATCAAAAGTCCATTCCAAACTGCCTTGCAAGGCTGGATCACCTTGGGTTTGTGAAATACCATTGGCAAGGTAGTCGGAAACAAGAGTGAGCTCTCCGCCTATTTCTGCATGCGCTAAACTGGAAATCCCAACATTTGCGATTGCCGAAAAACCAATAACTGTAGATTTTATTATTTTCATTTAATGGTTCACTTAAATTTAAGATAACGAATTACGTGATCAACTTTTTTATGACAACCTTGATAACTCAAAATTCATTATTCTGGGCGATGTTCTCTGGCTAAATATTCATTCGACTGCATTTCAAGCATTCGAGACGTGGTACGTTGAAATTCAAATTCCAATTTACCACGCCCATAAATACTAGGAATATCTGTTTCTGCTGAGATGATCACTTTTACACCACGATCATAAAACTCATCAATCAAGTTTACGAAACGTCGCGCCAAGTCATCATTTTTCAAACCCATAACAGGTACGTTTGAAATCAGGACTGCATGAAATAACTTCCCTAACTCAATATAGTCGTTTTGTGAGCGAGGGCCATCACAAAGCGCATTAAATTCAAACCAACCGATATCATCACAAATTAATCGCGCTGGGATTTTACGACCTAGCACATCAACATCGGGTTCTACTTCTATGTGTTGAGCATCCCCAATCAAACTGTCAAAACTCTTTTGCAAGCTTACTTCGGCATGTGCACCTAAGGGATAATGATAAAGCTCTGCTTGTTCAAGCGTGCGTAAACGATAATCAACACCACTGTCGACGTTAACTATCTCGGTGTACTTATTGATGAGTTTAATGGCTGGTAAAAAACGATCTCGCTGCAACCCATCTTTATACAAACCATCTGGAACGATGTTCGACGTCGCAACCAAGGTGACACCGCGGGCAAACAAAGCTTGCATCAAACCGCCTAAGATCATCGCATCGCCGATGTCAGATACAAAAAACTCATCAAAACATATAACCCGAGCTTCTTTAGCAATGTTATCAGCGACGATATCAAGAGGATTTTTAGACCCGGCCAAGCCGGTAAGATCTTTGTGAACACGCTGCATAAACCGATGAAAATGCGTTCGCATTTTTCGTTTAATCGGCAAGGCATCGTAAAATGTATCCACTAGATAGGTTTTACCTCGACCTACGCCACCCCAAAAATACAGCCCTTTTTCTGGCTCTGGGGGCTTTCGCGACAATTTAGTGGTGAGTTTACCGACCACACCCTTATTTTTTCGACGCTTATCTGAGGCCACTAAGTCATCGTACAAACGTTGTAAATGCTTTACCGCCTGCTCTTGCGCAGTGTCGTAGGAGAAATCATCTCGTTGCAGATCAATTTGGTACAGTTCCCATGGGGTCGACAAGGTGGTTCTCCAGCTAGGTATTACCAATTAACGGGTAAAATCTAATATTAAATTCGAACACAATCTCAATGAATGCTCGATATCGTAAATTTCGTGAGGTTATTTTAGCAGCTGTCTATCCTTACTTGCCATTGCTTGCTTGCCACTGCTCAATCAGTTCTATGACACTGTCGCGTAAATCAATCAGTCGACCATGAAAAAAATGACTGCCTTCTTTAAAAACTAGCCAGTGTGGTTGAGGCACTACTCTTTGCACCCAATCGCTCACTTCGTTGAATGGCACCACCTCGTCGGCATCGCCCATAATCACCCAGCTATCGAATTCCAGCGGCAAAGTTGTTGGCGCATCAAAATGATGAACAGCAGGTGCCACCATCACTAAACCTTTTAATAACTCCGGCTGACGGGTGGCGGCCAAACAGGCCATCCCTGCACCAAATGAAAAGCCAACCAACAACAGCTTTTGCCAACCCAGCGTCTCTTGCGCGTATTTTAATACCGCCAGCACATCGTCTTGTTCTCCACGTCCTTCGTCGTGCTGTCCGTCACTGCTACCAACCCCACGAAAATTAAAACGCAAGGTGCTGAGACCTGAGTTTTTTGCCGCACGAGCGATGGTTGTGACCACTTTGTTATCCATTGTTCCCCCAAATAACGGATGCGGATGACAAATGACCATACCCTCTTGCGGATTTTGATCGAGCACTCTGGCATCCAGCGAACCTGCTTGGTTGGTGATTTTGACCGGTTTTTCTGTACTCATATTTTACTCCGGTGATGATTAATATTTGAGATCTAGTCACTGGTGCACTGAATAATACTATTTATATATCCAAATGTTATTATAAATACCCTTTTTATATTCCCTGCACCTTGATATATTCGCAAACTATAAAAAAACACTGCCGTATTTTAATCTTCTCATCAATCAGGCTAACTATGACGGATTATAACCTTACACACTTGAAGCAGTTGGAAGCGGAAAGCATTCACATCATTCGTGAAGTCGCTGCCGAATTCGACAATCCCGTAATGATGTACTCCATTGGTAAAGACTCTGCGGTCATGCTGCATTTAGCGCGCAAAGCTTTTTACCCAGGCAAACCACCCTTTCCTTTGATGCATGTGGATACCACGTGGAAATTCAAAGAAATGATCACCTTCCGTGACAAAATGGCCAAAGAAATTGGTATGGACTTGATCGTTCATACCAACCAAGAAGGCGTAGAACAAGGTGTTGGGCCTTTCACTCATGGTTCGTCGAAACATACCGACATCATGAAAACACAAGCCCTCAAGCAAGCATTGGATAAATACGGCTTCGATGCAGCTTTCGGTGGCGCTCGTCGTGATGAAGAGAAATCACGTGCCAAAGAACGTGTTTACTCTTTCCGTGATGCTAAGCACCGTTGGGACCCTAAAAATCAACGTCCTGAACTGTGGAACATCTATAACGGTAAAGTTAATAAAGGCGAAAGCATCCGTGTTTTCCCATTATCAAACTGGACCGAGCTCGATATTTGGCAGTACATCTACTTAGAAAGCATTCCACTGGTACCG